>JAQGHY010000233.1 GCA_028291455.1 Rubritepida sp.
TGCAGCACCATCGCCTGGTTGGCGGCATAGAGCGCGTGCAGCCTGGGCAAGGCAGGATGCAGACCGAAGCGCCCGCCGAGATCGAGCGCGCCACCCTCCTGCCCAGGTTCGGGCAAGGCGAGCGATCCGCGCAATTCCGCGAAATCCGGATCGCCATAGGCGGGCACGGCGGAAAGCCCGTCCATGGCGCCGCGCAGCAGCACGACGACAAGCCGCTTCTCGCCGGCCGGCCCATCCGCGAGGGCAAGCCGCGATCCGCCCAGCGCCAGCGCGCCGCCGAGGCCGAGCAGGAAGGAGCGTCTTTGCAGGATCATCTGTGTTGCGCCTCCGGGCAGGCGAGCAGCAGCAGCACCGCCTCGCGCACCGATCCAGCCCGGCGCACGGCCGCAGCGGTCTCGGCATGGGCAAGCGGGCCGAGCACGGTTTCGGCGAGCTGGGCGGGATCGACACGGTCGCTGGCGGCGGCGCGGCCGGCCAGTTCGCCGGCCCAATCGAGGCGGCGCATCAGCTGCTCGGGCGCCGCCCATTCCGCGGCCTCGTCAGGCCAGCCGATCGGCGCCGGCGCGGTCCAGAGGGGTTGGTTGAGCCGGGCCATGGTGCCGATCAGCAACGGCGCGCCCTCGGCACCCGTGCCCAGGGCGCGCAGCACGGCCACCGCGTAGTCCTGGCCGCTGCGCAGCTTGACCAATGGCGTCCAGGCCTCCGGCGCCGCGATCACTGCGCGCGCGGCGGCGGCGAGATCGCCGTCCCGCAGCGCCGCCTCGATCCTTGCGACGGCCGGGGCAGGCGGCGCGTCGCGGATGAAATGCCGGGCCAGTTTCAGCGCCAGGGCGTGATGGGTGGCGGGATGATTGGCCAAGAAGCGCAAAGCCTGGGCGCCACCCTCCTCGCCCTCTTGGAATTCCTGGCCGAGAAGCCGCTTCGGGCCGGGCTCATGCGCCTGCGGGCGGAAGATGAAGCCGTCGGGCTCGTTGAACTCCGCCCCGCGGCCCGAGGACCAGCCGGTGAGAATGCGCGCGAGCGCCCCTACATCCTCCTGCGTATAGCCGGCGGCGGGCGTGACGCTGTGCAACTCCATGCATTCGCGGGCGAGGTTCTCGTTCAATCCGCGATTGCGCCGCTGGCCAGCCGGGCTGTTGGGACCGGCTGAACCGGCTTGGTCCAGGTAGCTCAGCATCGCGGGATGGCGGTAGGCGGCGAGGAGCATGTCCTCGAAGCGGCCGAAGGCATGGGCGCGGATGGCGGTGCGCTGGTAGTTGCCGACCAGCGCCGTGGTCTGCCCGGCGCGGCGGCTCACCGTCAGGTGATTGGCCCAGAAGTTCGCCCACCGCTCGGCGAAGGGTGCCTCGGTGGCCAGCATCCGCTCCGCCCAGCTTACCGATTCGATGCGGGCGACATTGTTCACAGCCATGCTCATGGGATCGAGCCGCCGTTCACGGATGGCAGCCAGCGCTTCGGCAAGAGTGGGGCCGGGCGCTTCGGGCAACGGCCGGATCTGCGCGGCGAGCCACGGTTTTGGATCGGCGGGCAAGCCTGCCCCCGGCCGAGCGCCAAGGCCGAAACGGATCGCAGCATGGGCAGCGAGCGGTGTCATGGCCGGATCATGTCACGGCACGGCACCCGACGCTGCGACGAAGTGTGACCTAGCCGATGTGCTCCACCAGGAACTCCGCCGTGCGGCCATTGGCGATCGTCGCGGCGCGGGCGTCCCAGGAATGGCCGCCCATGCGAGCGAAGGCATGATCCACGCCCGGATAGACATGCGCCGTGACCTTCGGATTGCCCTTGACCCCCGCGAGGATCGCCGCCTGCGCCTCGGCTGGCACGAACTTGTCCTTCTCGGCGATGTGCATCAGCAGCGGGCCACGGAAGCTGGGCGCCTCGGACACCAGCCCGTCGAGGCCGACGCCGTAATAGCTGACGTTGCAGTCCGCATCGGTGTGCGCGGCCGCCTTGAAGGCCATCCGCCCGCGCAGGCAGAAGCCGACCGTGGCGACTTTGCCGTTGGAGCCGGGCAGCTTGCGCCCGACGGCGATGGTCGCGACGATATCCTCAAGGCCCTTGTGCTGGTCGAAGCCGTTCATGAACTTGAACGCCTGTTCCCACTGGGCCTGGCCTTCATCGGGCTCAAGCACCACGCCGGGCTGCTGGCGCCAGAAAAGGTCTGGCGTGATGGCGATGAAGCCCATATCGGCGACCCAATCGGACAGGGATCGCATGGCGCTGTTCACGCCGAAGATCTCCTGGATGAGCACGACCACGCCCGCCGGCTGCGTCTTGGGTGTCACAATGAGGCAATCAAAGCTGCCGCTACCGTCTTGGGCGGCGATCTGAATCTCGGCCATACCTTGGCTCCCTTGGCGTTTCTGTCGATGACGGCCATCTAATCACGGATGCATCGACGCGCCATGCTCGCCTCCATGAGTTTCGGGCTGGCAGCGTCCTCCCGGGCGCACGCGACCGAATCCGGCCTCGCCTCGGCCGGCTGGACGCATGGCGAATACGAGGGCGTGCACCCCCCCCAGTTCACCAGTCTGCCCGATGGGATCGCGATCGAAGGGCAGGGCACCGGCAGCTTCGTCTGGCGCCGCGTCCCTTGCACGGCCGCCTGCCTGAGCTGGCGCTGGCGCGTGGATACCGGCCCACCCGCTACCGACCTGACACGGCGTGGCGGCGACGACCGGGCGGTCTCCCTGACCGTGGGGTTCCAGGGCTGGCCCACCCATGTCTCGGTCTGGCAGCGCACGCAGCACGCCTTGCCGTGCAGCTTGCTGATCTATGTCTGGGGCGGAACAGGCCACGAGGCGCCGCTTTTC
>JAQGHY010000234.1 GCA_028291455.1 Rubritepida sp.
GGCGGAAGCTTCAGCCTCGTCAGCAGCACGAGGCAGACGACCGGCAGCAGCGCGAGAATGAGGTAGGTGCCCAGGAACATGTAGGGCATCAGCGACATGTAGGTGTGCTTCACCAGCTCCGGCCCGAACAGGGCGGAGAGCACCGGCCCCGCCATCACCAGCGCGATGGCGCGAGGGCGGTAGACGGGGGTCGCGGCCTCCGCGGCGGCGAAGCGGTAGTGCTGCGCGATGCCCCAGCCGGCGCCGGCGAAAACCGAGCCCAGGCAGTAGATCAGGAAGTCCTGCCGATAAACCCCGATCGCATAGGTGAGCGAACCGCACATCGAGATCACCGCCCCCAGCGTGAAGCCGATGCGCCGCCCGAAGCGGCCGAAGATGATCGAGGCGGGGATGGAAGCCGCCATCACCGCCGTCATCTGCACCGCCATGGGCAGAGTGGCGAGTGCGGTGTCGGAGGCGAGGCTGTGGCCGATCAGCGCGCCCATCGCCACCTGGCCGACCATGGTGGCGTTCATCAGCGCCTGGCAGAAGAACAGCCGCCAGACGGTGGCCCGCATCGCGCGGTCCTCGATAGACATCAGAAGTGGCTCCATCCCCCGCGGGGCAGGCTGAACACGCCGCCCTTCGCATCCCGCAAGGTCACATCCGCCGGACCCTCCGTGAAGAGGCCTATCCGCGTGACGGGCGTGCGCGCCGCGAGCCCGGCCTCGACCACGCGGGCGGCATCCCCAGGCGCGGCGGCGAAAAGCAGTTCGTAGTCGTCGCCGCCGGAGAGGATCAGCGGCAGCAGCGCGGGATCGGCTTCCAGCGCGGCACGCGCGGCGGGCGAAAGCGGCACGTCCTGCACAGCAATCTCCGCGCTGCATCCGGCGAGCCGGCAGAGATGCCCGCAATCTTGCGCGAGCCCGTCCGAGACATCCATCGCCGCGCGGGCCACGCCTCGCAGCGCGATACCGAGATCGACGCGCGGTTCGGGGAGGCGGTAACGCCCCGCCAGATACCCGTCATCCGGTAGGGCGCCGCGGGCAGCCCGCAGCCCCAGCGCACCATCGCCGATGCTGCCCGATACCCAAAGCTCGTCGCCCACCCGCGCGCCCCGACGCAGCAGCGCCTTCCCGGGCGGGACGGTGCCGATGATGGTGAGGGAGAGCGTCAGCGGCCCCGGCGTGGAGACGGTGTCGCCGCCCAGGACGGAAAGGCCGAAGCGCGCCTGGTCCTCGGCCATGCCTGCCGTGAAGGCATCGAGCCAGGCGGTATCGGTGCCCGGCGGCAGCGCCACCGTCATCAGATAGGCCAGCGGCTTGGCACCCATGGCCGCGAGGTCGCTGAGGTTCACCCGCATCAGCTTCCGCCCGATGGTCTCCGGCGGATCGTCGGGCAGGAAATGCACGCCGGCGACCATGGCGTCGGCAGCCAGCACGAGTTGCTGCCCCGCCGGCGGATCGAGCAGCGCGGCATCGTCGGAAAGCCCGAGCGCGCCCTCCCCCGCCAGGGGCCGGAAGTGCCGCGCAATCAGCGAGAATTCGGCAGGAAGCTTCGCACCTTCAGACATGGCGCGCGGCCTGGACGGTGAAGGCGCGCATGCCGCTCACCCCCCGTTGAACTCCTCCGCACGCAGCACGCGCGCCATCGCATCCAGCACGCCGTTGCAGAAGCGCGGCTCCTCGCCGCCGAAGAAGCCATGGGCGATGTCCATGTATTCCTTGATGACCACGCGCGCGGGCGGGCCGCCCATGTCTCGCATCTCGCCGCCTGCCGCGCGCAGGATGGCGCGCAGTACGGGATCGAGCCGGTTCATCGCCCAGCCCGCCGCCAGATGCGAGGAGATGACCTGGTCCAGGTCCTCGGTCCCCGTCGCCGCGCCGCGCAGTATGCGCGTGAAGAGCGGCACGTCCGCCTCCTCGACGCGCCCATCCTCGAAACCCTGCTGCCCCGGTGCCGTGCCCAGCCGGTGACGGACGAACTGGTCCAGCACCGTCTCGGCATTGTCGCCCGACTGCTCGGACTGGAACAGCGCCTGCACGGCGGCCACGCGTGCACCGGTACGGGGACGGCCTGGGGGTGCTTTGTTGGGGGCCTTGGTCATCGTGTTCAAGCCAGCCCCCAGCTGCGGCGGAGGCCAACCTGCAGCAGCGCGGCCTGCGCCGCCTCGGCGCCTTTGTTGTGCGCGTCGTCGCTGGAACGCTCGATCGCCTGCTGGATATTGTGCACCGTGAGCAGGCCGAAACCGATCGCAGCACCCGTCGCGGTCGAGACGTTCATCACGCCGCTGCACGCCTCGCGGCTGATGTGGTCGTAATGGTCCGTCTCTCCGCGCACGATGCAGCCGAGCAGCACGAAGCCGTCCCAGACGGTCGCCTCGGGCGCGTCCATCGCGTCGAGCGCCATGCGCAGCGCAGCCGGCAGCTCGAAGGCGCCCGCCACATCCACCACGTCAAGCACGCCGCCGGCCTCGGCCACCACCCGCTCCACGCCGCGGCGCATGCCGCCGACGATATCAGCGTAATAGGGCGCCTGGATCAGCAGGATGCGCGGGGCCGGACCCGCGATCCGCACGGTGTCCCGCTTGGGGCCATCAATGGTGCTCATGCCCCGCTCTCCGGAACCACGTTCTCCTGAACCACGGGCCGCGTGCTGACGACGCGCAAGCCCCAGCCCTCCAACCCCACGAGCGGGCGCGGATTGTTGGAGAGGCGGATGATGTCGGTCAGCCCGAGATCGGCCAGGATCTGCGCGCCGATGCCGTAGTCGCGCAGCTGCGGCGTCGCATTGTTGTCGCGCTGCCGGCGGACCTGCTGGCTGATGCCGTCCAGCCGCCAATCGCGCAGCAGGACGACGACGCCGCGGCCCTCGGCCGCGATCGTTTCCATCGCGCCGTGCAGCTCGCGGATGCCGCGGCCGCCGACCATGTCGTTCAGGATGCTCGCCGCGTGCATGCGGGTCAGCACCGGCTCGGGGCCGGTTATGTCGCCCTTGACCAGGGCCAGGTGCTCGCCGCCCTCGACCGCGCCGACATAGACGATCATGCGCCAGTCGCCGCCCACGGCATGCTGGATATCCCCTTCCTCGACGCGCTTCACCAGCCGCTCGGTGCGGCGGCGATAGCCGATGAGGTCGGCGATGGTACCGAGCTTCAGCCCGTGCATCTGCGCGAAGGAGACGAGGTCCGGCAGGCGGGCCATGGTGCCGTCGTCGTTCATGATCTCGCAGATCACGCCCGACGGGTTCAGCCCGGCGAGCCGCGCGAAGTCGACGGCGGCCTCGGTGTGCCCGGCGCGGACCAGCGAACCGCCCTCGCGCGCGACCAGCGGAAAGACGTGGCCGGGCGTGACGATATGCTCGCGCGAAAGCTCGGGATTGATGGCGACGGCCACGGTGCGCGCGCGGTCGGCCGCGCTGATGCCCGTGGTGACGCCCTCGCGCGCCTCGATGCTGACGGTGAAGGCGGTATGGTGGCGCGAGCTGTTGCTCTGCGCCATCAGCGGCAGGCCGAGCTGCTCGACGCGATGGCGCGTCATCGCCAGGCAGATCAGGCCGCGCGCGTGGCGGGCCATGAAGTTGATCGCGTCGGGCGTGGCGAATTGGGCGGGGATGACAAGGTCGCCCTCGTTCTCGCGGTCCTCGTCATCGACCAGGATGAACATCTTGCCGCGCCGCGCCTCCTCGAGGAGTTCCTCGGTGGGCGAGATGAATTCGTGGAAGGTGGTGGTCTTCGTCGTGACGCTCACGCGCGGAACTCCAGGAGGCGTGCGACATAACGCGCCAGCGTATCGATTTCGATGTTCACGCCATCGCCCGGCTGCAGCGTGCCGAAGCTGGTGACGGCGTTCGTATGGGGAATGATGTTGACCCCGAAGCTCTCCGCGTCAACCTCGTTGACGGTAAGCGAGACGCCGTCGATGGCGATGCTGCCCTTCACGGCGATCAGCTTCGCGAGCTCAGCCGGCACGCGGAAGCGCCAGCGCACCGAGGCGTTTTCCGGCGCGGCGGAGATCACCTCGGCCACGGCATCGACATGGCCGGAGACGAGATGGCCGCCCAACTCGTCGCCGAGCTTCAGGCTGCGCTCGAGGTTGATGCGCCCGCCCTGCCGCCAGGTGCCCATGGTGGTGCGCGCCAGGGTCTCGGCGCTGGCATCGACGGCGAAGCTGTCGCCGTTGAGCTCGACGGCGGTGAGGCAGATGCCGGAACAGGCGATGGAGCAGCCCAGCTGCGCGCCCGCCAGGAATTCGGGCGCGACGCCGATGACCAGGCGCATGTCGTGCCCCTCGCCGATCGGCTGTATCTCGCGCAGCGTGCCGGCGGCGGTGATGATCCCGGTGAACATGCGCCTCTACTCCTTGCCGTAATCGGACATCACATCGTCACCCATGCGCCGCGAGTCCAGGAGGCGGAAGCGCGGCATAGCTGATAGCAGCGCGACGCCCAGTGGCCCGAGGCTGGGAAATCCCTCGGCGCCCATGGTGCCAGGGGCATGGAACCAGACGAGCCGATCCACAAGCCCCGCGCGCAGCAGGGACGCCGCGAGGCCCGCGCCGCCCTCCGCCATCACCCGCGTCACGCCGCGCGCGCCGAGCGCCGCCAGCATGGCGCGGGGCTGAAGGCCGCCGCCGGAACTGCGGCGGATGGTCACCACCTCGACGCCGGCCGCGATATAGGGCGCGAGCGCGGCGGGGCGATGGCCGGCGCCGGTCAGCAGCCATGTCGGCTGGGATCGCGCCGTCGTGACCAACCGCGCCGCCGATGGGGTGCGCAGCCGCGCATCGGCGACGACGCGGAGCATCGGCACCGGGTCCATGCCGGGGATGCGGCAATCCAGCTCGGGATCATCGGCGATGACAGTGCCGCTGCCGACCATCACGGCGTCATGTTTCGCGCGCAGGGCGTGCACAGCGCGGCGGGCACTGGCGCCGGTGATCCAGCGGCTTTCGCCGGTCGCCGTGGCGATGCGACCGTCCAGGGTGGAGGCCAGCTTGAGGGTGACGAGTGGCAAGCCCTGGGTGACGCGGCGGATGAAACCGGCGTTCAGCGCGGCGGCCTCCGCGCCCATCAGCCCTTCCTCGACGATGATGCCCGCCTCGCGCAGGCGGGCGAAACCGCGCCCGTCGACGCGGCTGTCCGGATCGCGCAGCGCCACGACAACACGCGCGACGCCGGCCCGGATCAGCGCATCGCAGCAGGGCGGGGTGCGGCCGTGATGCGAGCAGGGCTCCAGCGTCACATAGGCGGTGGCGCCGCGCGCGGCCTCACCGGCCCGGTCGAGCGCCTGGGTCTCGGCATGGGGTCGGCCGCCGGGCTGGGTCCAGCCGCGGCCGACCACCGCGCCGTGGTTCACCAGGACGCATCCGACGGAAGGGTTGGGCCAGGTGTTGCCGAGGCCCCGTGCCGCGATCTGGAGGGCGGCCCGCATATGGGCCCGATCATCCATTTAGGGCGCGTCCAGGCCGCCGAGGAATGCCTGGAAATCCTTGGCCTCGGAGAAGTTCTGATAGACCGAGGCGAAGCGCACATAGGCCACCTGGTCGACGCCCTTCAGCGTCTCCATCACCATCTCGCCGATCCGGCGCGTGGAGATTTCGACTTCGGCCTCCATCTCGAGACGGCGCTGGATGCCGTTGAGAATCCGCTCGATGCGCTCGTCGTCCACCGGGCGTTTGCGGCAGGCGATCTTGATGGATTTACCGAGCTTGTCGCGATCGAAGGGGACGCGGCGGCCATCGGTCTTGAGGACCGTGAGCTCGCGGAGCTGCACGCGCTCGAAGGTGGTGAAGCGGTTGCCGCAGGCCGGGCAGAAGCGACGCCGCCGGATCGAGGAGCCGTCCTCGGAGGGACGGCTGTCCTTCACCTGGGTGTCGTCGTTTCCGCAGTACGGACAGCGCATGTTTTATGCCCTCAAGCGCCGGGCGCCCGCTCCGCGGGCTTGGCTTGCGGCCCTCAGGCATGGTGCGGCGGTGGCCCGGATATCGCGTGGCCGCCGGCCGCCCTGCGGCCGGATTCTCGGAAGTCGACGCTGGCCTTCGACGCTCAGGCTCATCCCGTCAATAAATCGGGAAGCGGGCGCAGAGGGCTTTCACTTCTTCCGCGACCGCCTGCTCGACGGCGCTGTTGGCTTCCGGCGCATTCGCCTGCGCCAGACCATCCAGCACGCGGCCGATCATGAGCCCTACCTGCTTGAACTCGGCCTCGCCGAAGCCCCGGCTGGTCGCTGCGGGCGAGCCCAGCCGCACGCCCGAGGTCACCATCGGCTTCTCGGGATCGAAGGGAATGGCGTTCTTGTTGCAGGTAAGGTGCGCGCGGTTCAGCGCGGCCTCGGCCGCCTTGCCGGTCAGCTTCTTGGGACGAAGGTCCACCAGCATCAGGTGGTTGTCGGTGCCGCCGGTGACAATGCCGAAACCCTGTTCCATCAGGCTGTCCGCCAGCGTTTTGGCATTGGCCACAGTCTGCCGGGCATAGGCGCGGAAGTCCGGGCGCAGCGCCTCGGCAAAGGCGACCGCCTTGCCGGCGATGACATGCATCAGCGGGCCGCCCTGCAGCCCCGGGAAGACCGCCGAGTTGATCTTCTTCGCCAGCGCCTCGTCATTGGTGAGGATCAGGCCGCCGCGCGGTCCGCGCAGCGTCTTGTGCGTGGTGCTGGTGGTGACATGGGCATGCGGCACCGGCGAGGGATGCGCGCCACCCGCCACGAGGCCGGCGAAATGCGCCATGTCCACCATGAAGTATGCGCCGACCTCGTCCGCGATCTCGCGGAAGCGGGCGAAGTCCCAATGGCGCGCATAGGCCGAACCGCCGGCCACGATGACCTTGGGCCGGGACTCCCGGGCGATGCGGGCGACCTCCTCCATGTCGATCATCTGGTCCTCGCGGCGCACCGTATAGGGCGCCACCTTGAACCACTTGCCCGACTGGTTGGCGGGCGAGCCGTGCGTCAGGTGTCCGCCGGCCGCGAGGTCGAGGCCCATGAAGGTGTCGCCCGGCTGCATCAGCGCGAAGAACACCGCCTGGTTCGCCTGCGCCCCGCTATGCGGCTGCACATTGGCGAAGCCCGCGCCGAAGAGCTGCTTCACGCGCTCGATCGCCAAGTTCTCCGCCACGTCGACGAACTCGCAGCCGCCGTAATAGCGCCGGCCCGGATAGCCCTCGGCATACTTGTTGGTCAGCACCGAGCCCTGCGCCTCCAGCACGGCGCGGCTGACGATGTTTTCCGAGGCGATCAGCTCGATGCCGTCCTGCTGGCGCGTCAGCTCATGCGCGACGGCGGCGGCCAGCTCGGGATCGGCCTCGGTAAGGCTGGCCTGGAAAAAGCGCGCGGGGAGGAAGCGGGCGGAGCTCTCGTTCATGCGAGGAAGACCTTTTCCGGAGAAAGCTTTTGCAGGCGCCGATCGTGCCGGCCACCCTCATAGGGCGTCGCGAGGAAGGCGGCGAGCGCGTCCAGCGCCACCTCGACACCCACCATCCGCGAACCGAAGCAGGCGATGTTGGCGTCGTTATGGGCGCGGGTCAGCCGGGCCTCGGTGGAGTTGTGCAGCACGACGGCGCGAAGCTCGGGGTGGCGGTTGGCCGCCAGCGCCATGCCGATGCCCGTGCCGCAGACCAGCACGCCGAAGCGCGCCTCGCCCGCCACCACCTTGGCCGCGACCGCATGCGCGAAATCGGGGTAGTCCACGCTGGCTTCGCCGAAGGTGCCGGAATCCAGCACGGTGTGGCCGCCGGCTTCGAGCGTGGCGAGGAGAACCTGCTTCAGGGGCAGGCCGGCATGGTCGGAACCGAGGGCAATGATCATGATGTGAGAAGTTTAACACGGCCGTCGCATTCACCGAAACAGCGCTCTCGTCATGGCCGCCCGGCGTGGGCCTCCAGGAAGGCCGCCACGCGGAGCCGGGAGGCCGCCCGCGCCGCCGGATCGGGGCCTAGCGAGACGGTCCGGCCGTCGGGCAGGGACATGCTTCGCAACCCGCCGGACAGCCCGTCGAAAGAGTGGTGCGCGCCCGCATAGACCTCGCGCTCGATCAGGCCGGGGCTGAGGTCCGCCATCCGCTCGCAGGGCTGGGGCGGGGTCCAGTTGTCGTCGCCTCCGAGCAGCAGGAGCAGCGGGGCGGTGCCGGCCGCGAAGACCGGCAGGCCCTGCGCTGCACCGCAGCCAGGATACATCGCGATGGCGGCATGGATCGTGCCTAGCGGCGCCGAGTTCCAGGCCGCCAGCACGCTCGATCCGCCATGCGACCAGCCGATCAACACCACGCCCTCGCCGCGTGCCCAGGGCTGTTCGCGCGCCCATTGGGCCGCGGCCAGCGCATCCCAGCGGCGCACCCGCATGGGCCCGGCGGGGAAGCGCGGCACCCCGCAGGCCCGCCCGAGGCCGCGGCTGCCGAAGCTGTCGGGAAAAAGCACCGGATGCCCCGCCGCGACGAGCCGCGCCGCCCAGTCCTGCTGATGCGGGGGCAGGCTGATCGGACGCTCGGCCGTGCCGAGGCCAGAACAGGAATGCAGCGCGATCACCGGCGGTCCGGTCGGCGTTTCCGGGACGAAGAGCAAGGCCCGAAGGGGCGTTCCCTCCGCGCCGGGGACGGTGACGGCCTGGGCCGGAACGGACAGGCTGAGCGGGGCCTCGTCGGCGGCGATCGGCCGGGCGCAACCAGCCAGCAACAGCATCGCCATCAGCACACGCATCATGCCTCGCCTCCTGCGCGCGGGCGCTTCACATCGCCTCGCCTTCGGCCTGCCGCGTCAACTCGCGCAGCCGTTCGGCCCCGCCGGGCAGGCGCGGGTGCATGGCCAGCACCGCCTGATGGCTCAGCAGCGCGCCACGGAAATCGCCGGCCTCCTCCTGGAGGCGCGAGAGGCTGATCAGCGCCGGGAAGTGCCGCGGCTCCAGCCGCAGGCATTCGCGCAAATCGGTTGCCGCCGCCACGCGGTCGCCGACCATGGTGTAGGCCTGGGCGCGCCAGTGCCAAGCGTCGGCGAGGCCCGGCGCCAGGGTGATGGCGGCGTCGAAATCCTCCAGCGCGTCGTTAGGCTGGCTGGCGCGAAGGTTGCGGATGCCGCGGTTAAGCAGCAGCGCCACGGCGGCGGTGGCCTGACGGGACCAGATCTGCCGGATCGCCGCGTCGGCCATCGCCGCACCGCGATCGTCCGGCGCATCGCGCAGGGCCTCGAAGGCGCGGTCGAGGTCGCGCGGGGCGGGGCTTGGCGCCTGGGCAAAGGCGGGAAGGGCCAGCAGGAGAAAGGCGAGAAGGGTGCGACGCATCCCGCGATGTTCGGGCCCGCCCGGCCCGGACGCAAGCTAAACGCGGATCGCGCTCTAGCCGCGCCCCATCTGCAGCCCGGTTTCCCGCACGATGCTCTTGAACTTATCGAGTTCCGAGGCCGCAAAGGCGCGTGTGCTTTCCGGCGTCGAGGGCTCGGCCGGATCGACGCCCGCCTCCGCCAACCGGCGGCGCAGCGTGGGCTCGGCCAGGGCCGCCATCGCCGCGCGGTTCAGGCGCGTGACGATGGGCTCGGGAATGCCGCGCGGGCCCTGCACCAGGTTCCAGGTGATGATCTCGAAGCCGCCCAACCCCGATTCCTGCATCGTCGGCACCTCCGGCAGCAGCGGATGGCGCACCAGCGAGGTCACGGCCAGGGCGCGCGAGGACCCGTCGCGCACATGCGGATAAGCCGACGCCAGCACCTCGGCCGAGAAGTCGACCTCGGCCTTGCGCATCGCCTCCAGCACAGCGGAACCGCCGCGATAGGGCACGTATTCGCCGCGGAAGCCCGCACGATGGGCGAAGAGGCTGCCGGTCAGGTGGCCGATGCCGCCAGCGCCCGAACTGGCCCAGAGCGGCGGCGCCGTTGCGGCCTTTGCCGCGTTGATGAGGTCGGCAAGGGTGCGGTGCGGGCTGGTGCCGGGAACCACGATCAACATCGGCCCGCCGCCGAGGATGGCAATGTGCGAGAAATCCGCGACCGCGTCGTAGTGAACCGTATCGGGCAGCGCCGCGGGGTTCGTGCCCTGGCTGGAGGCCGAGTTCACCGCCAGCAGATAGCCGTCCGGATTCTGCCGGGTGACGAACTCAGCGGCGATCGAGCCGCCGGCGCCGGACCGGTTCTCGATGAGCA
>JAQGHY010000236.1 GCA_028291455.1 Rubritepida sp.
TTCGACGTGGATCAGCTCGTCGGCGTGCTGGCGCCGGCCGGCACACCATCGGCCATTGTGCAGCTCCTCGCCACGAAGTTGCGTGATGCGGTTCGGGACCCAAACGGCATCACCCGTCTGCGTCGGGCCGGCTTCGACCCTGTCGGCACGACGCCAGAGGAATTCCGCGCCGTCATCGCGCGCGAATTGCCGAAATGGCGCGAGGTCATCAGCAGGGCCGGCATTCGGCTGGATCTGTGAGCCAGTAATCATCCCCGCGGCGCGGCAGCGAACCACCACAAGCACTCAGCAAGGAGAGAAGATATGTACGGCTGGAGAGGACGCATTGGCCTTCTGGTGCCATCCATCAACACCACGATGGAGCCCGAATTTTGGCGCCTCGCGCCGCGAGGTGTTTCCGTACACACGGCACGCATCGCGGGCGGCCGGCATGGGACGCCGGAGGAACTGCGCGGCATGGAGGCCGAGGCGCGACTTTCCGCCAAGCGCGTGGCGAGTACCGAGCCCAGCGTCGTCGTCTATGGCTGCACCTCCGGAAGCTTCTTCGAAGGGCCGGCTTGGAACCGCATGATTTGCGAGGAGCTGACCAAGATCACCGGGGCACCGACGGTGACCACGGCCGGCGCCATGGTCGATTGCCTGATGCGCCACGGCCATAAGAAGGTGACTGTCGTCACACCCTATGTCGACCTTACCAACCAACGCCTGAAGAGCTTTTTGGCGGAGCATGGCATCGAGGTGGCGGAACTCGCGACTTTCGACATGCTGGACATGTTCGATCACGCCAAGGTTCTGCCGGAGGAGATCTACCGGAAGGTCAAGGAGACAGTCACGCCGGATGCGAGCGCCGTCTTCGTGGCGTGCACGCAGCTCAGGGCACTGGAAGTCGTCGACATCTTGGAGCGCGACCTTGGAAAGCCCGTGTACTCTGCGGTGCAGGCGACAGCGTGGCGGGCCTTCGAGGAGTTACGCGTCGACCCAGCCATCACCGATTGCGGCAGCCTCCTCCGGAGCTTGAGCAAATAGGACTTGCACGGCATCGGCGTCCTTCGCAGCAGATCCTGGCGGATTTGCTGGTAACCGCACGCGGGACGCCACCCGTTTGATCAGCGAGGCGGCTGCCAGGGCGTGCAGCGCGCGACGGGGATGGAGCCCGCCAGGCGGAGGCCGGCCTCGCGTCCCTTTTTTATCGCCGATGCGGCATCGACAATGTGATTGGACGATGATGCCGATACCACCGTCGGTGCTTTCAACCGTAGCGATCGGCCGCAAGCTACTCATTAGGCTCATAATGCAGGGCACTTCGCAGCGGTATTCTACTACGAGCGGGCTGAAGCTAGTGCATATCCGGTAGGACGTCCGGCGGATTGGCCAACAACGAACACTTGGCAATGGGTTTCCCTCAAGTGAACCGCCGAGCAGTCTCAGTTTTTTTGTGATGGGACGGGCTTAGCAAGCGTTTTTCAGCCTGTTGTGAAGATAAAGCTTGAGACGAAGCTGAATGGATGCGGCGGCAAAGCAGGACCGAGATCTCGCCAAGCCTAGCGAATCACGCCTACCGTGAGATCGAGCAGGTGCGCCTGGCCCAATACCGCGATCGTCCGAGGCGGTACCCGCGGCGCCCTCCAATCTTCTGCCGATCACCTAGCGCCGGCTGCCCCCGCTGGCTCCTTCACTTGCAGCGATTGCCAAGAGTCGCCTTGCTTTTCCTGACCGCATCCACCCAGATCGGCCGCGACGCCCTGGGCGAGGCCGCATGACGAACCAAGGTGCCGTTCTGTCGAAGCTTCGAAGGACGACCTCGGAGAGAAACATCCACCAACATTTATCGGCAGCGGAAGCAAAATCCCTCAGGGAGCCTCATAAAGTAGTGCCAACAGAACTATCGTGTTTTCGGTCATCCAAAAGTGCAGGCGCGGAAAGTTCGGCTGAAAGACGACCTAGCGCGATGCGGCTTACATTCGCGGAATTCCACATCGCAAAGAAATATCCTAGCTTCTCCGAAGAAGACCGCGCGGCACAACCGACGCGGCGGAGATTCCCGGGAAGGATCCAACCATGCACAGACGCGGTCTCATGCTCGGTACAACCATGCTTCTGCCAAGCTTGGCGGTGGCGCAGCAGGCGCCCCCTGCCCTGCCGCGCCTATCTGATTTTCCTACCCGGCCGATCGAGCTCGTCGTAGCATTCCCTGCCGGCGGCGGGATGGATGTGACGGCGCGCATCATCGCCCGCCATGCCGAACGCCTCACCGGCCAGCGCTTCTTCGTCAACAACCGCACGGGCGGCGCGGGCATGGTCGCGCATGCCTATCTCGCGCGGCAGGCTCCGAGCGACGGCTACACCGTCGGCATCGTCTCAAGCGGCGTCTTCGCCGACAGCATGCTCCGCGCCCGGGGGCTGTGGAGCCACGCGGATGTCGAGCTCGCCGCCTTCATCAATTTCGATCCGACCAACTGGATCGTCTCCGCGCGCGGCCCCATGGCGGGGCTAAGTTTGGCGCAGATCGTCTCGCGCGCTCGGGAAAATCCGGAGAGCATCCGCATCTCGATGCTGCCGGAAAGTAGCTCGCAATTCATCATTGAGCAGGTCGAGCGCAGCACAGGCGCACGCTTTATCAAGGTGCCCTTCCAAGGCGGCATTCCCGGCATGACCGCGATGCTCGGCGGCCATATCGACATCGCCACTGTCTTCTTCTCCGAGTACCGCTCGCAGCTGGAATCGGGCGGGGTTCGCGCCGTGGCGGTCGCCGGTTCAGAGCGGACCGCGAGCCAGCCCGAGGTGCCGACCTTCAACGAGGTACTGGGCACGCAGGACGTCCTCTGGGCCGCCTGGCGCTTCGCTGTGGTGCCTAAGGCCGTCCCAGCCGACCGGCGAGAATATCTTTCCGCCGTCATCCGCGCCGCCGTGGCGGACCCGGACGCTCAACGCGAATTCACCCAGACCGGCGTGCTGCTCGACCCCTCCCTGGCCGATCCGGCCAAGATGAACGCCGCTGCAGCGCAGTTGATCTCCACGCAGCAGGGGTTCCTGCGCGAGACCGGAAGGATACAGCCCTGAGATGGACCACTCCCTTGTCTCCAGCGTGACGGAGAGGGCCGGCGAGGCCGCACCCTACCCGCACCTCTTCAGCCCCTTCACCCTGGCGGGCCACCGGCTGCGCAACCGCGTGGCCCATCTGGCCATCACCACCTCGCTCAGCCAGGGCGGGCAGGTGACCGACCGGCTGATCCAGTACCACGCCAACCGCGCGCGCGGCGGCACCGCCATGATCATCGCCGAGCCCATCAACATGCCGCCACACCAGAAGGTGGGCGCAAAGGTGGATGCCGGCAGCGATCAGCACATGGACGGCCTGAAGCGCTGGGCCGATGCGGTGGAGAGCCACGATTGTCGCCTCATCGCGCAGGTTCAGGATGCCGGGCGCGGCCGCCACGCGCCGGGCCGCAACCCCGATGCCGTCGGCGCATCGCCCCTGCCCGACGACATAAGCTGGACCGTGCCGCATGCCATGACGGCTGGGGAGATTGGCGTCATGGTCGAGGGCTTCGCGGAGGCTTGCGCGCGCGTGAAGCGCTGCGGCTTCAGCGGCGTGGAAATCTCCGCTGGCCACGGGCATTTGTTTCATCAGTTCATGTCGCCTTGGTCGAACGTCCGAGATGACGAGTACGGCGGAGCTTTCGCGGGCCGAATGCGGCTGACGCTGGAACTGATGGCAGCAATCCGCGCCGCCTGCGGCCGAGATTTCATCTTGGGCGTAAAGCTTCCGGGCAATGACGGCGTGTCCGGCGGCATCGGCCCTGAACTAGCGGGCGAAATCGCCCAATGCGTCGCCGCCACCGGCCACGCCGACTACATCTGCTTCGCTCAGGGCTCCCATCATCGCAGCCTGGAGATGCACACGCCCGACGGCCACACGCCGCCGCTAACCTATCGCGGCCTGATGCAACAACTCCGCCCGCGGATCGGCAATATCCCACTTATGGCCCTGGGCCGCATCACCGATCCGGCCGAAGCCGAGGGCCTGCTAAGCCATGGCGAGGCGGAATTGATCGGCCTCGGCCGCCCGCTGATCACCGATCCCGCCTGGCCACGCAAGGCCGCGGCGGGCCGCGCGCGCGACATTCGCTACTGCGTCTCCGGCAACAGCTGCTGGCATGCGGTGATCTCGCACCGCCCCATCGCCTGCGACAACAACCCGCGCGTCGCGGAGGTGGATGAGCTGGATGAAGTTACGCCCACGGCTCATCCTCGCAGGATCGTCGTGGTCGGCGGCGGGATCGCCGGGCTCGAAGCCGCGTGGGTGGCGGCGACGCGCGGGCATCAGGTCACACTGTTTGGCCGCTCGGCGGAGCTTGGCGGAAAGTTGCGGCTGATCTCCGCCCTGCCCGGCGGCGAGCAATTCACCAGCATATACGACTACCAGCAGGTGGCGGCCGAAAAGGCAGGCGTCCGGTTCGTGCTCGGCGCTGCTGCCACGAGCGAGGGCATCCTCGCCCTCGCGCCGGACGCCGTCATCCTCGCCACCGGCTCCGCTATGATCTGGCCGCGTTGCCTGCCTGCGGAATTGCAAGCCGACGGGTTCGTGCAGGATCTGCGCAGCGCGCTGCCCGACCTCCTCCGCGTGCAGCAGCGCCAGCCAGGCACGGCGGTGCTCTTTGACATGGACCACACCGACGGCACCTATGCCGCCGCAGAACTGCTGCACCGCATCTTCGAACACGTCGTGCTGGTGACACCGCGCGACAGCATCGCGCAGGATACCTACCTGGTGACGCGACAAGGCATTCTGCGGCGCTTCCACCAGCTGGGAATTGAAATTCGCCTGCATTCCGAGCCGCATTGGAGCGCAACCATGGAAGAAGGCGTCTTAGAGATTACCAACGTCTATACCGGCCAGCGCAGTTCTATCGAGAACGTCGCCTTCTTTGCCTTTTCAAGCCCCCGGGCGGCCGAGAACGCCCTTGTGGCGCCGCTCCGATTGGCCGGCATCGATGTGCTCGTCATCGGTGACGCGAAGGTAGCACGCAGTGCCATGGCCGCTACGGCGGAGGGTCATGCCGCCGGGCGCGCCGTATAGAGACCGGGCTGCCGCCGAACCCGCCATCGCAAACAGGTTCGCCTAGCTTCAGGATCACCTCCATCTCAAGCCGGAGGCGAACCGCAACAGGGCGGCTCAATCGAAGGAAATTTCGGCCGAACTGCTGATCTCCGCGAAACGGTCGAGCGTCGCAATGCCCGCCTGATGCGCCGAGGCTGAAGCGGCGGCGCAGCAATCCTCCAGCACAACGCAGCGGTAATCCCGGTCATGGCCGTCGCGTACGCCCGCCTGCACCACCGCGACGGTAGAGACGCCGGACATCACGATCCGCTCAATGCCATTGGCACGCAGAATCGGTTCCAGACTGGTCCCATAGAAGGGGCTCACGCGGTGCTTTACGATGTCGAAATCGCCCTCCTGAGGTTTGAGCGAGGCATGCACCTCCGTGCCCCAGCTGCTTAGCTTGAACAGCCCGTGCTGCTTGGCGCCGGCGAAGATAATGGATGTGGTGGGACATTCACGGTAATCGGGCGAGAAGCCGACGCGCACATAGCCGATCATCACCCCCGCCGTGCGTGCCTTTGCAATCGCCGTCGCAGTCTTCGGCAGTATGCCGCGCCCCTGGACCTCGGCACCCAGGGGAGAGCGGCCATTGGGACCATCCTCCGCGACGAGGTCGTTCTCCATGTCGAGGACAAGGTAGATGCTCTTCATATCGGCTGCTCCTGAAGGTTCTTAAAAATCATTCTAGCCGCAGCCCCACGGCGCACCAGCTCGGCCCAGCGCCGAAGATCCTGCTTGATCTTGAGGTGGACCTCCGCGGGTGTGCTCGCCTCCACGTCGAGCCCATACTGGTTCATCAGCCAGGCCACGTGCCTGAAGTGCGAAGCATGTGCGCAACCTCCCGGTAGCGTCGATATGACCAGCTGTGCATGGCGGCGGCGCCGGCGCGCCAGACAGAACTGGCCTTGAAACCCGAGCGGGAAAAGAGTCAGCCCCTTGATCCGCACGCGAAGGGGCGCGCGAGCGGGAGACGCCTCAGGACCCCGGATTTAATATTCAGGATCGGGACGCGCGCCGTTCGACTTGATTGAGGAATGCCTCCACTTCCCGGTTGAAGGCCGCCGGCTCCTCGAGGTTGATGGCGTGGCCCGTTCCAGGCGCCATCCACAGGAGGGCATCCGGCAGGACGCGCTTGAGGAAGACGCTGGCGTCGATGCACGGCCCATCCTCGTCGCCTACCGCCAGGAGGATCGGAAGATTCAGACCCCGCAGCTGCTCCTCCCAGTGATAGACGGGGTCGCGCCCGCCCTGGTAGTGACGCCGCGTCAGCGCCGAACCGAGCGCGGAATGTTCGCGCAGATGCGCCACAAATTCCTCCCAACCGCGCGGATCCTTGCGCTTCAGCTGGATGCGGTTGGCGGCATGGGCGAGGTCGATCGCCTCCTGGTGCCAGCCAACTGCGAGGAGGCGCTGCGCATTTCCCTCCTGCGTGCGGCGGAACGCCTCCAGCTCCGACAGCTCGGAGCCTCCACCGACCCCGGCGAGCACTACCGCGCTCGCCCGTTCAGGATGCCGTAGCGCGAACAGGAGGCTCGCGAAGGCACCCATGCTCAGACCGACGATATGCGCGCGCGCGACGCCAAGCCCGTCGAGCACGGCCAGAATATCGTTCGCCGAATGATCTTGCCCGTAGAGCGTCGGGTCCTCCGGAACCTCGGAAGGCGGGTAGCCTCGCGCGGCATAGGTGATGACGCGATGCGACCGCGAGAAATGGCGGACCTGCCCCTCCCATTCGCGGTGATCGGCCGCGAATTCGTGCACGAAGAGGATCGGATAACCACTGCCGGCCTCCTCGACGTGAAGGCGGGCACCCTGTGCCTGAATGGTGGCCATGACGACTCCTGAACTCAATTGAGGGTGATGTTGGCCTGCTGGATGACCTCAGCGAACCGCGCCTGCTCGCGGCCGAGCAACTCCGCATAGTCGGCAGAAGAACTGGCGATCGGTATGATCCCGTTTTCCTCCAGCCTTTGCCGGACCTGCGGGGCCCGGCCCGCGGCACGGAAGGCGGCCTCGATCCTGGTGCGGATCGCCAGGGGCGTCGCCGCGGGCACGACGATGCCAATATTTGCGCTGGCAGGAATGCCGGGGTAGCCGAGCTCGCCCAGCGTCGGCACGTCGGGCAGAAGATCCAGCCGCGTGTCGTAGCCGACGGCAAGGGCGCGCAGCCTGCCCTCCGCCAGCAAATCCTGGACCTCGACTAGGGTGGGAAGCATCAGCTGAAGGCGCGCCGCCAGAAGATCGGGCAGCGCCGGACCACGATAGGGCACGTGCACCAACTCGATCCCCGCGCTGCGTTGGATGATTTCCGTCACGAGATGTGCGGTGGTGCCGATGCCGGTGGAGGCGAAGGCCAGTTCCCCCGGCTTCGACTTGGCTAGCGCGACGAACTCGGCCAAGGAACGGACCGGAAGCGAAAACGGCACCACCAGCACCACCGGCGAAGAACTCAGCCTTGTCACGGGAGCGAGGTCCGAAAGGCTGAACGTCAGGTTACGTTGCAGCAGCGGGACGACGGTGTAGCTCGATCCGGTGGCAAGCAGGGTGTAGCCGTCCGGCGCGGCTCGAGCGACCTCAGCCGTACCGATCGCGCCCGCGGCCCCTGCCCTGTTCTCGATGACGATCGGCTGGCCAAGATTCTGCGCGGCAGCAGGGGCGAAGAGGCGGATAACCGTGTCCATGGTGCCGCCCGTCTGAAAGGGAACGACGAGGCGAAGCGGACGGGTGGGCCAGGCCTTCTCGGCGGAGGACGCGGAGGCGGAGCTCGATATGGCGGAGGCCGCGCCGAGCAAGGCGCGACGGGACAGGATGCTCATGCAAAGGTCCTTGAAGGGGTGATCACGCGGGCATCACGCGAGCGACGGCTGGGCGCGGGCGAAAGCGAGGGAAAGCCCCCCGCTAAGGCCGGGGACAGAAGCCGACGGCAATCTGGGGCGGAAGCGCTTGTCATCGCGGTCCGAGGAGGGTCTGTTCGAGCATTGCGGAGCCGCGTTGTGCCGCCAGCGCCGCGGCGTCGGCCCGGAAAGGCGGATATCCGTTGCGCGCAAAGCCGTGGCCAGCATTCGCGTAGACGTGGACCGCCACGTCCTCGCGGCCGTCGTAGAGCTGGCGAACGGCCTCCAAGGTGGATGGGGGAACCCAGGGGTCAGTTTCACCGAAATGCAGGATCGATGGCACGGCCAGACCGGCCAACTCATCGAGATGCTGCTCCAGCTTCACGCCGTAATAGGAAATCGCGGCGTCGACAGGCTCCCGGATGGCGGCGAGCAGCGCCAAGCGCCCGCCGAGGCAGAAGCCGATCACGCCAACCCGTGCCGCAGCACCCAGCTGGTTGCGCAGGGCACCGGCGGCCACGCCGACATCGCCAACGACCGCATCGATGTCCACCGCCTCTCCATTGGCGCGCGCACGTTCGGGTTGATCGTAGTCGAGATGCTGTCCGGGCCCCTGGCGCCAGAAGAGGTCGGGAACCAGGACGGTGTGCCCCCGCGCGGCATAGGACGAAGCCACTCCGCGCGCCCATGAGTTGACGTTGTAGACCTCAGGAAGAAGCACGATGCCCGCGCCGTTGGGGCGCTCCGGCGCTGCCACGAAGGCTTTGAACGTCCGGCCGTCCCTGGCCTTAAGGCAATAAGCGTCGCTCATTAGAGTTAGCCTTTTACTAGATACCGTCGCTAAATCCTATTTTCACTATTATCAATAGCTATTGAGGATATCGCTGGCGAGGGGGCTTGGTGCCTGTGGCCAAGACAGGGCTGCCTGAACGTCGATCCATCGCGGGATGACGCTGCAGGAGGCTTTTTTCGCGGCTCATAAGGACAACTCGGCCACGGTCGCGGGGGGAGCTCCGACCTGCCTGCCGCGTCCGTCCAGCCTCGGAAGGTTGTTCACGGCACTGCGCAAGCCGCCGCTAGCGGCCGGAAAGCGCGTCGCGAGACAGTTGGCCGCCTAGCTGCCTCGAACGGCCTGGCTCTATTTATCGTTGACTACTTGTTGAAATTGTATTTCACTATAAATAATGATTTATCTGCTCAAGCGCGCTCAGCTGTGCGCCCTGCAGCACGCGAGCTCGCGATGGAACGAGTTGCCACGAACCGATGCCACCACTGGAAAACGGAGAGCCACAGATGAGCCTCGCCCTGTCCCCCCCAGAGACGCTCGCGGCCGTGATTGCCGAGCTGAACTACCTGGCCCCCATCGACGGCCGCGCCAGGACCTACACGCACGAGCCGCCGCCCGGCGAGCCGCGGAGCAATGTACAACCCGACCCCCATCGCGTGACCATCCGCAACGCGCGTGCGGCGATCGGTATTTCGCTCGACACCTCAGGATTTGGCCTCGTCGAGCACGCCACGGCCGTGACTGATTTCAGCGATGAGGCGCAGATTCGCGACATCTACTACCCCGAGAGCATCGAGGTGATCCGCCAAGCGACCGGCGCCGATCGCGTCTTCGTCTTCGACCACACCCTGCGCCGCCGCATTCTCGGGCAGGAGGACAACCGGGACGGCCCGCGCCAGCCCGCGACCCGCGTGCATGTGGACCACACCGCGAAGTCCGGACCGCAACGGGTGCGCGACCTGCTCCCCGACGAAGCGGAGGAGCTGCTGAAGGGCCGCGTGCAGGTGGTGAACCTTTGGCGGCCGATCCGTGGCCCAGTCTTGGACTCGCCGCTTGCTTTCGCCGACGCACGCACCGTGCCCTTCAGCGACTACGTGCCATCCGACCTCATCTACCCGCATCGCGTGGGCGAGACCTACAGCGTCCGCTACAACCCAGCGCATCGCTGGTTCTATGTCCCGCAGCTGCGCACGGACGAGGCGCTGCTGATCAAGTGCTACGATAGCGAGACGGACGGCCGCGCGCGCTTCGTGCCCCACAGCGCCTTCCATGATCCTACGACGCCGCCCGATGCGCCGCCGCGCGAAAGCATCGAGCTGCGCACGCTGGTCTTCCACCGCCAGTAAGGCATGTCCCGCCGAAGGCAGCGGGGCGTTCTCCTCGCCGCCACCTGTGCGGCTTAATCTGGAGACTTTCATGCGGATCCACCGCCGGCACTTGCTGGCCTCTCCTGCGCTTGCCGTCTTTCCAGAGGCCGCCCAGGCCGCGACCTATCCCGACCGCGCACTCCGCTATGTCGTGCCCTTCCAGGCCGGGGCGCTGAACGACCTCCTTGCCCGCCACGTGGCGCGCAACCTCAGCCCGCGGCTGGGCCAACCAGTTGTCGTGGAGAACCGCGTCGGCGCCGGCGGCGCGGTCGGAACGCAGTACGTCGTCCAGCAGCCGGCCGACGGCTACACGTTGCTCAACAGCACGAGCGGCGTGTTGTGCATCGTCCCGCACATCCTCGATGCCCCGTTCGATCCATTCCGTGACTTCACGCCCGTCGGCTTTCCGGGCGAGGGCTTCACGGTGCTAGCAGTGCATCCTTCGCTACCCGTGAACACGCTGCCGGAGCTGGTGGCCTATGCCAGGGCCAATCCGGGCAAGCTCAACTACAGCTCTGCCGGCAATGGCTCCTTCGGCCATATCCAGGGCGAGCTGCTCAAGCAGCTCGCCGAGGTCGACGCGGTGCACGTGCCTTTCCCCGGCAGCGCGGGCGCGCTCAACAGTACCATCGCCGGCGACACGCAGTTCATCTTCGACTCCTATGCCCTGCAGCACGCCCAGGCCGGCCGGCTGCGCGCCATCGCCATCACGGGTCCGGGCCGCTGGAGCGAGGCGCCGGATCTGCCCAATGTGAAGGAGGTCGGGCTCGCCAATTGGCCGGTGAACCCGTGGTGGGCGATCCTGGTGAAGGCCGGCACGCCTCCCAAGATCGTGGCCGCGCTGAACCGCCATCTCAACGAGGCCTTCGAGGATCCGGCGCTGCTGGAGCCGCTCACCAAGGGCCTCGGCCTGCGGCCGGAGCGGCTGAGCCCCGAGCAGATCCTCGAGAAGATCCGCCACGACCACGCCGTCTACGGCGACCTCGTCCGCCGCATCGGCCTGTCCACCCGTTCCTGATCCTACGGAGAAACATCTTGACCGAACACAAGCCGCGCGACGAAGCCACCTCCTTCCTGCGCATCACCGAGCCGCAGAAGGTCACGCCCGAGCTCGCAGAGCTCCAGGACGAGGAGAAGGCGCGCAAGGGCTATGTCCGCCACGGGCTCACCCTCCCCTTCCGGCCGGAGCACCTGGTCGCCAGCCAGCGCTTCGTGAACCTGCTGGTGCGTGGCCCAAACGGGCTTCTGCCCTTCCGCGAGCGCGAGCTGCTGGCACTCGTCGTCAGCGTGGAGAACCGCTGCGACGTCTGCACCATCCAGCACGCGACGGCCTAGCAGAAGACCGGCGTTCCGAAGGATCTGGTGGACATGCTCACGGTGAATTGGCGGCGCGCCCCGCTCAGCGAGCGCGACCGCGCGCTGGCCGATTTCGCCACCAAACTGACGCGGTATCCCGCCGACGCCGACGAGAGCTACATCGACGGGTTGCGCGCTGTCGGCCTCAGTGAGGAGGAGATCGTCGAGGTCGCCCAGATCGTCGGCATCTTCAACTACACCAACCGGGTCACTGGCGTGCTCGGCACGCGGCTGAACCCAGAGGCGCACGCCGCCTACCGCGCCGGCTGAAGCCCCGGACTGCCAGGCGTCAGCAGGTGCCGGGCCCTGGCGGCGGGATGGGTCCCGGGTAGCCGCGCGCGTCCGGGTCCGTAGAGTTTGTCCCGCAAGGTCCCGGGCGCATAAGCGTGTTTGAAGCGGCCGCGCCGCTGCAGTTCGGGCACCACCAGCGTGCCGAAATCCTCAAAGCCGCCGGGCAGCAGCGCGTAGCTAAGATTCAAGCCGTCCACCAGACTCATCCACCCAGCGCTCGATCGCATCCGCCACCTGCCCCGGCGAACCGACGAATACGGGACCGCGGCCACCGATCGCGACATGCTCGGCGATCTCGCGCAGGGTCCAGACGCGGCTGGGGTCGGCGGTGGTGAAGACCTCCAGGGCGGAGAAGATGCCTGCCTCCTGTTTCTGGTGGCGCACCGGCTCGTCCAGCGAGAAGCGCGAGAAGTCGATGCCCGTCCAGGCGGAATAGAGGACCAGCGCTCCCTCGATATCGATGTAGCGCCTGTAGTCGGCGAGCTTCGCCTGCGCCTCCTCCTCCGTGCGGCCAATGATGGTCGTGGCCAGTGAGAAAAAAAGCAGCTCGGCGGGGTCGCGGCCGTTTGCGGCGGCGCGGCGGCGCGTGTCGGCCACAATCGGGGCCAAGGCCTGCGCCGTCGGGCCGCTGACGAAGATACACTCGGCATGCTGCGCGGCGAAGGCGCGGCCGCGGCCCGATGCCCCGGCCTGGTAGAGCACCGGCGTGCGCTGCGGCGAGGGCTCGGCGAGATGGATGGCGTCGGTCGAGAAACGCTTCCCGCTTCGGCGCACGGGCCGAACCTTCGCCGGATCGACGAAGACGCCGCTGGCTTTGTCGCGTCGCACCGCGTCATCGTCCCAGCTGCCCTCCCAGAGTTCGTAGACCAGGTCGAGATACTCGTCGGCGACGTCGTACCGCTCATCATGCGGGATCAGCTCGGCTCCGGTCGCCCGCGCGCCGCTTGCGGAATGGCCTGTGACGATGTTCCAGCCGATGCGCCCTTTGGTGAGATGGTCGAGCGTCGTCATCCGGCGCGCGAAGGCATAGGGCGGTTCCTGGATCGCGTTGCTGGTGACGCCGAAGCCCAGATGCTCCGTCACCAGCGCCATCGCCGAGATCGAGAGCAGCGGGTCGTTCTTCGGCACGTGCACGCCGCCGCGCAGCGCTGCGTCGAGGCTACCGCCATAGACGTCATTGGTTCCCAGGCTGTCGGCGGTAAACATGCCGTCGAACAGCCCGCGCTCGAGGGTACGGGCTAACCCGGTCCAGAACTCCAATCGGTTGTAATCGGCGGAGCGGTCATCAGGATGCCGCCAGAGGCCCGGCGTCTGGTGCACGGGGCTCTGCAGGGTGAAGGCATTGACGCGGATCTGCTTGGGCATCGTCAGCGGGACGAGGCCGCGGTGCCGATCGGCGCATGGGTGACGGCGCTCAGCTCCTCGTTCACCTCGAAGACACGCGCCGTCAGGTCCGTGCCACCGGCCTCGGTCAGCGATTTGGAGACCTGCTCGGCCCAGTTCCTCGCGCTCGGTACGTCGTCGAAGAGGTAGATGCCGCCGCGCAGGCCTGTCTCGGCGCTGGAGATCCAGGTCTTCCAGCGGAAGCCCGGCAGGCCGTTGATGCGCTCGGCTGAGGCAAAGCGCGCGGCCAGCGAGGTCTGCTGCTGTGTGGCGCTGGGCCGATAGTTCACCTGAAGAATAGCGGGCATCGTGTTCTCCTGTTGTGGTTGTCAGACGGGCCGCACGCCGGTCAGCCGGACGACTTCGTCCCACCGCCGGAGCTCGGTTCGGATCAGGTCGGCGAAGGCCTGCGGGCCGGTCGCGGCCGGCAGCAGGCTGAGCTGGTCAAAGCGCCGCTGGATCGTGGCCGAAGTCTCGGCCCGAGCGATCACCGCGTGCAGCCGCGCAACTACCGGCTCCGGTACGCCGGCCGGGCCGAGCACGCCGAACCAGTGCTCGACCACGATATCCACGCCCTGCTCGCGAAAGGTCGGCACGTCCGGATAAGACTCCAGGCGCCCCTCGCCCGAGATGGCGAGGATCCTCAGCTTGCCGTCCTCGATCAGGCTGCAGGCCGTGGCGATGGGCGAGAAGGCGGCGTCCAGCGTGCCGGCTGCGAGATCCTGCACGACCGGGCCGGAGCCGCGATAGGGAATGTCCACGATCGGGATGCCCGTACGCAGGCGAAGCAATCCGGCCATGAGGTGCGAGACGGCCCCCACGCCGCCATTGCCGAAGCTGAGACCGTTGGGCCTGGAGCGCGCTAGCGACACCAGCTCAGCGATGTTCTGGGCGGCAAGCGTGCTTTTCACCAGCAGCGCCTGCGGCGAGACCGCGGCTAGCGTCACCGGCGTGAAGTCGCCGATCGGGTCATAGGGGATGCTGTAGCCGCCTGCCGCCTGCACGGCGGGAACGATGGCATGACTCATATCCACCAGGACGAAGCTGTGGCCATCCGGCGCGGCGCGCGCGACAGCCTCGGTGCCCAGTACGGCCGCGCCTCCGGGACGGTTCTCGACCATGACGGTCTGGCCGAGGATCGGGCCCAACTCCGCAGCGAGCAGCCTGGCGACGATGTCCACCGTGCCACCGGGCGCATAGGGGGCGACGAGGCGAATGGGACGCGTGGGCCAGCCAGCCTCGTCGGCTCTTGCTCCCCACGCGGCCAGGGGCACGGCGGCCAGCGCTGCCAGGGCGGTGCGCCGGGACAGCCTCATGACTGGACCAGGCTCGCGAGGACCACGAGCGCGAGTGCGGCGAACAGAGCCGCAAGGCCGCGGGGCATGTGCGAGATCATGGGAGCTTCCTTTTGAGGAGAGGCAGCGGGTAGGGTGCCTGCGCATCGCGCCTCCTCAAGCCGCGTCTCGAGCACGGCGAGGTACCAGCCGGCATCGGACTCGGCGACGAGGACGACGAGAGCGCTGTCCTCGATAAACGGATTGGAAAGTCGCATGCGGACCTCCGGAGCCGCCGTTGCGCTGTACGTTCATGGTGCTGATGGCTCGGGGCTGACAGAGGTGGCGAGGGTCTGCTCGTCCGAACGCGCCTCGTAGCGGAGGCCTCGCTGCAACGCCCAGGCGTTCCGCAGCAGGAAGAGCGGCACGATGCCGACGTCATCCGTCTCCAGCTTCACCGCTTGGCGCAGCAGCTCCTCGCGCTCCGCATCGTCGATCGTGGTGATCGCGCGTTCCGTCAGCGCGTCGAGCCGCGGATTGCTGTAGCGGCTGAAGTTTGGCGAACCCCAGCCGCGCGCGCGGTCATAGGTACCGACGACGTTGCGCAGCAGATAGGAGGCCTCGCCCGTCGAGCTGCCCCATCCGCCCAGCCGGAAGCCGAACTCCTGCCGCGGCCCACGCGTCACGTAGCTCGACCAGGGCAGCGATTCGATCTGGGTGCGAACACCGATGCGCGTCCAGAACTGCGCCACGGCCTGAGAGGTCGAGAGGTCGCCGGGATACCTGTCGTTCGGCGTGCTTAGCGTCACGCGGAAGCCCTGGGGGTAGCCGGCTTCCGCCAGCAGCCGCCGCGCCTCGGCAGGATCGAAGGCAGGCACGCCCACGTCTGGGTTGTGGGAGTAGCTCCCCTCCGGCAGCCATTGCCCCGTTGGGATCGCGGCACCGTGCATGATGCGATCGGCCAGCGCACGGCGGTCGATCGCGATGGAGAGCGCCCGGCGGACACGGACGTCCTGGAAGGGGTTGCGTGGCAGCCGCTCGCCATTGTTGTCCGTTACGCCGGGTACGTCCCCGCCCTGGCGGGAGAAGTCGGCCTGCAGATAGATCAGCCGCACTCCAGTGGTCTCGGCGATGGTCAACCGCGGCTCTCGCCGCAGCCGGGGCAGGTCGGCGCCCGGCACTTGGTCGATCAGGTCCACGTCGCCTGCCAAGACGGCCGCGCTACGCGAGCCGTCATTGGGAAGGAAGCGGAAGTTTACCCGCGCCCAGGGCTGGGCTGGACCCCACCATGCGTCGTTGCGGGCGAAGACTGCGCCCTCGCCGGGGCGGTAGCTGACGAAGCGGTAGGGGCCGGTGCCGATGGAGGCGCGGCCGCTGTTGTAGTCGGCCGGATTCGCGTCCGTCCCAACGTGGCGCGAGATGACCTGCACCGAGGCGATATCGTTGGGCAGCAGCGGGTTCGGCCGCGCCGAATGCAGTCGGATCGTGAGCGCATCCACCACCTCCACGCGCGTGATGGAGCGAACGGCGCCGGAGAAGCCGCCGGGGCTGCCCTGGACATTCGGCACCCGCTGGATGGTGAAGGCGATATCGTCAGCGGTCAGCGGCCGACCGTCATGCCAGGTGACGTTCGGGCGGAGGCGGAACTCCCAGACCGTTGGCTCCACGGCTGTCCAGCTCTCGGCGAGGGCGGGGATAAGGCGGGCCTGGGCGTCGCGGCCGACCAGCGCGTCGAAGACATGGCCGGTGAGCGCGAAGTTCGAAGTGGTGTTGGAAAAATGCGGGTCGGCCGAGTTGACCGGATTGGCAAGGCCGACGGTGAGCGTTTGCGTCAGCCCCGCCGGCGCGAGGACCAGGAAGAGTGCAGCCACCACCACACGTTCGGCGCGTGGAGAAAGAAAGGCGTAAGGCATGGCGTGTGACCTTGTTGTTCTGGAGCCGAGGACTGTGGGAAGCGCGCGGGCGAGTTCTCGCAGCGGGTTCAGATTGGACAGACGCGCTCGGCCTGGAGGCCGGTGGATGGCATTCCTCATTCCGCTGCTGCCGGCACGGCGACGGCATCGAGGGCCTGGTCCAGATCCTCGAGGATATCGTCGATATGCTCGAGGCCGATGGAGAGCCGCACATAGCCTGGCGTCACCCCCGTCGCTCGCTGCTCCGCCTCGGAGAGCTGGCTGTGCGTGGTGCTGGCGGGATGGATCGCCAAGCTGCGCGCGTCGCCGATATTTGCGACATGATAGAAGAGCTTGAGCGCATCGATCAGGCGCGTACCCGCTGTTACCCCGCCGCGCAGTTCAATCCCGACAAGCCCGCCGTAGCCGCCGGTTAGATAGCGGTCGGCTCGAGCTCGGCTCTCGCCGCCTTGCTGAGAAGGATAGATGACCCGCCGCACCTCGGGTCGCCGCGCCAGCCATTCCGCTACCGCCAAGGCATTGTTGGAATGCTGCCGAATGCGCAGCGGAAGAGTCTCGACGCCCTGCAGGATCTGAAAGGCGTTGAAGGGCGAGAGCGGCGCGCCAAGGTCGCGCTGCACGGAACTGCGCACCGCCGCAATATAGGGCGGCACGCCAAGCTTCGGTGCGGCCTCGGTCCAGATGGTGCCGTGGTAGCTGGGATCCGGCTCGTTCAGCAGGGGCTGGCGCGCGGGATGTGCAGCCCAATCAAAGTTCGCGCCATCGATGATGGCGCCGGCGATAGAGGTGCCGTGACCGCCCAGGTATTTGGTAGCCGAATAGACGACAATCGCTGCGCCGTGGTCGAAGGGCCGCGCCAGGAGTGGTGCCGCGGTGTTGTCCAGGATCAATGGGATGCCGAGTGGGCGACCGATCGCCGCCACTTCCGCGATGGGAAAGACCACCAGCTTCGGGTTGGGAAGCGTTTCGCCGTAATAGGCGCGCGTGCGATCGTCCGTGGCGCGGCGGAAGTTCTCGGGGTCGGCGGGGTCGACGAAGCGGGTCTCGATCCCCAACCGCTTCAGCGTGTTGGCGAATAGATTCCAGGTGCCGCCATAGAGGTCCGTGGAGGAGACGATGTTGTCGCCGGCCTGCGCCAGGGCGAGCACCGAGAAGGCGGAAGCCGCTTGGCCGGAGCCCAGGGCGAGCGCGCCCGCGCCGCCCTCCAGCGCCGCAAGCCGGCGCTCCAGCACGTCCACCGTAGGATTGCCGGTGCGCGAGTAGATGAAGCCCAGCTGCTCCAGCCCGAAGAGGCTGCGCGCATGCTCGGAGTCCTGGAACTGATAGGAGGTGGTTTGGTAGATCGGCACCGCTACGGCGCCGTTGGTGGGATCCGCGCGCCAGCCGGCGTGCAGGGCTTGGGTCTCGGGGCGATGAGTCATGGTCAGCTCCCCGTCACGGCGAAGGTGGTGTCGAAGGCCTCCGACACCCGGATGGGGCGCGATAGGACGCCGAATTCGACGGCCTCATCGCTGGCCCGCTGCAGTTCTGCCAGCAGCGGCGCATCGATTGGGACCACGCGGGTCCGGGTGGTTTCATAGGCGCGCTGCAGGAAGCGCTCCTGGATGCGCGTCAGCTCGGAGGTGTTGCGCGCGAAGGCCGGGATGTTGTCCTGCGTCCAGGACCAGCCGCGCGCCACCCGCTGCAGGAAGTCTTGCAGCAGCGGGCGTTTCTCGCGCAGCGCGTTCTCGTGCACGGAGATGAAATAGGCCGTCGGCGAGAGCCCGGTCGCATCCACGAGCGTGCGCGCCCCGAAACCCAGGATCTCGATGGAGTTGTAGGGCTCCCAGGCCGCCCAGGCGTCGACAGCCCCCGTGCGGAAGGCGAGCGAGGCGTCGCCCGGCGCGAGGTGCACGATGTCCACCTCGGAGGGAGAAATGCCTTCGCGCTTCAGCGCGGCGCGGACAAGGAACTGGCCCCAGCCGCCGCGATTGCCCACAACCTTCTTGCCCCGAAGATCGGCGACGGTGCGGATGGCGCTGTCGCCCCGCACCAGGATGCCTTGCGAAGCCTGACTGTCCCGCGTCACTCCGATCGCCTTGATCGGCGCGCCATTGGCATAGCTGTTGAAGAAGGCGAGGTCGCCCTGCGTGCCGAGGTCGATGGCAGCAGCGTTCAGCGCCTCCAGCAGCGGCGCGGCGAAAGGGAACTCACTCCATTCGATGCGGTAAGGAAGATCGCGCGCCTGGCCGGAGACCTCGATGAGCGAGCGCAAACCGCCTTTCTGGTTGCCGATGCGCAGGACGGGCGTCGATTGCGCCAGCGCCGGCAGCGCCAGCGTGGCAGCCGCGCCGGCGCCGAGGATCCGTCGTGTGATATTCATAGTGAGTCCTCGGTCAGGGTGAAGCTGGTGTCGAAGGCATCCGCCACGCGGATAGGGCGGGAGAAGACGCCAAACTCCACCGCCGCATCGCTCGCGGCCTGGAGTTCGGCGACCAGTGCCGTGTCGATCGGCACGGCCCGCGTTTGCTGCACCTCGTAGGCCCGCTGTAAGAAGCGCACGGGAATGCGCGTCAGTTCGGAGGTGTTCTGTGCGAAGGCCGGGATATTGTTCAGCGCCCAGGCCCAGCCGCGCCGGTTGCGCTGGAGAAAGTCCTGCAGCTGTGGGCGCTTTTCGCGCAGGGTGTTGTCGTGAACCGAGATGAAATTGGCCGTCGGCGTAAGACCGGTGCCGTCCACTAGAACGCGCGCTCCGAAACCAAGGATTTCAATGGAGTTGTAGGGCTCCCAGATCGCCCACGCATCGACAGAACCGGAGCGGAAGGCCAGCGAGGCGTCGGTTGGCCCGAGCGGTACGATAGTGACCTCGGCCGGGTCGATGTTCGCGCGCTTCAGCGCCGCGCGAACGAGGAATTGGCCCCATCCGCCGCGGTTACCGGCGACCTTCTTGCCGCGCAGGTCGGCCACCGTGCGGATCGGCCCGTCCCCGCGCACCAAGATAGCCTGGGAGGCGGGCTCGTGCCGGGTGGCGCCGATCGCTTTGATAGGTGCGCCATTGGCGAAGACGCTGAGGAAGGCAAGGTCGCCCTGGGTGCCGAGGTCGATGGCATTGGCGTTCAGCGCCTCCAGCAGCGGCGCGGCCGCGGGGAACTCGCTCCATTCGATGCGATAGGGCAGATCGCGCCCCTGGCCCGAGACGTCCAGGAGCGAGCGTAGCCCGCCTTTCTGATTGCCGATGCGCAAGGTCGGAGCAGCGGTCTGGGCGATGGCGGGGCTTGCCAGCAGGCCCGTAGCGCCAATGAGGGCGCGGCGGTTGAGGGTGAAGGTCATGGCGATCCTCACGCGGCCGTGTGGAGGGATACGGAGACCCGGCCGACATCCTCGGCCTGGGCGAGTTCCCGCAGCAGTGGGATCAGCTCCCGACCGTACTGGGCGGCATCGGGCAGCGGGTCCCAGCCACGTAAGATGAAGTGCGCGACGCCGATACGGCGGTATCGCAGCAGCGAGCGTGCTACCTGCTCGGCCGTGCCGACCAGCGCGGTACTGTTGCCGCGACCTCCGAGCACGCCCGCCATAGCGGTCCAAAGCCGCTCATCCAGCACCTCGCCGCGTTGTGAAAGAGCGACCAGGCGCTGCGAGTTCACCGCCTGTCCGGCTGCGATGAGCCCCTGCGTGCCGCTGATCTCCAGTTTAGCGATGGCGCGACGGCGATAGTCCTGCGCCTTCTCCCAAGCCTGCTTCTCGGTCGCTGCAATGATCGGGCGATTGGACCAGGAGAATGCCGGCACGTGGTCGCCGGAGGAAGCGGCGCGCACGCGGTCGAGCATGGCCTGAGTTTCCGCCAGCGGCTCTCCAAAGAGCGCGTATACGTCGGCATGGCGCGCGGCGACACGCAACGCGATGTCCGAAGCGCCGCCGAAGAAGATCGGCAGATAGGGCTTCTGCACCGGGCGAATGTCGGACCAGGCCTGCTCGAACCGGTAGAACTCGCCGGCATGGTCGATGGGCTTCTCCGCGGTCCAAATGCGGCGAAGGATGTCGAGGAACTCGTCGGTACGGCGGTAGCGCGCCTCGTGGCCCTCGTGATCGCCGTCCTTGCGCTGGTCGCCGTCCTCGCCGCCGGAGATGACGTGCAGCGCGAGCCGCCCGCCGGTGAGCTGGTCGAGTGTCGCGAGCTTCCGCGCGGCCACGGTCGGCGAGACGAAGCCCGGGCGGTGCGCGAGCAGGAAGTTGAGCCGCTTCACGGCCGTGGCTGCCTGGGCGACGACGAGGAAGCCGTCGGCCGCGTTCGTCCAGTAGCCGGCGAGGACGCGGTCGAACCCGCCCTCCTCATGCAGGCGAGTGATGTGGTTGATGAAGTCCGGCTGGAAGGCCGGTCCTTCCTGCACTTCGAGGTCGGAGGTGGGACGTGCCCAGATCATGCCGGTGATGTGAAGGCTCATGGCGAGCTCCTGGTGATGGCGTTGCGGGACGGGTTCAGCCTCGGTCCTGACATCGCCCAGTCGGATTGTGCCGCGCATCCATCTCAGGCCGCCTTCGCCGCGGCATCGTGGCCGTCTTCGTCCACGCCCAGAGCCGCGAGCAGGCGCAGACGCAGCGCGTCGAATCCGGGGGCCGAACGGCGGCGCGGGCGCGGCAGCGGCACCGCCACGTCGTCGATGAAGCGCCCGTTCGCCAGCACCAGCACGCGCGACGCCAGCAGTAGCGCCTCCTCGACGTCATGGGTCACCAGCAGCACGGCCGGGCGATGGGCCGCCCACAGCTCGCTCACCAGGGACTGCATGCGTAGCCGGGTCAGGGCGTCGAGCGATGCGAATGGCTCGTCGAGCAGCAGCAGTTCGGGCTCTCGAACGAGCGCGCGGGCAAGGCCGGCGCGCTGCGCCTCGCCGCCCGACAGCGTGAGCGGCCAGGCTTCCGCGCGATGCGTCAGCTCCACCTCGCCCAGCGCGTTCAGCGCGCGCTCGCGAGTTCTGGCCGCGCTGCCCCTCAGGCCGAGCGCGACATTCTGCCAAACGGGCTTCCAGGGCAGCAGCCGCGGCTCCTGAAAGACCACGGCGCTGCGGCTGGGCAGGATGGCCTTCCCCTCGGTCACGAGGTCCAGCCCGGCGAGCGTGCGCAACAGCGTGGTCTTGCCGGAGCCACTGCGGCCGAGAAGGGCCACGAACTCACCGGCCGCGATATCGAGCTCGATACGGTCGAGCACCGGCGGCGATTCGGGCCCGTGGAAGCGGCGCGAGAGGGCACGGAGGGAAACGACGGGCTCGGCCATGACTTAGCCCTCCTGAATCAAAGAGGGGCGCCAGGCGAGCGCCCGCCGCTCAAGCATGCGGACCAGCTGGTCCGCGCCCAGGCCGAGCAGCGCATAGACCAGCAGCCCCACCAGGATGATGTCGATGCGCAGGAACTCGCGCGCGTCCATAACCAGGAAGCCGATGCCAGCCGTGGCGTTGATCTGCTCACCGACGACTAGGCTCAACCAAGCCGTGCCCAGCGCATACCGCAGCCCCACAAGAGCCTGCGGAAGCGCGCCGGGCAGCACGACGTGGCGGATGAGGCCCCAGCGATCCAGGCCGAAGATGCGTCCGGCTTCGATGAGCTTGGGGTCGACGCCGCGGATGCCACCGAAAAGCGTGAGGTAGATCGGGAAGGTGGCGCCAAGTGCCACGAGTGCGATTTTCGTCGCCTCCCCGATGCCGAGCCACAGAATGAAAAGCGGAACCAGCGCCAGGAAGGGCAGCGCGCGAAGCATCTGCAGGGTGGCGTCCACCGCGTCTTCGCCGAGCTTCGACAGGCCGGCGATGAGGCCGAGCGAGACCCCGGCCGAGAGCGCGATGGCTAGGCCGATCGCGACTCGCTGCAGCGAGACCAGGAGGTGGTAAGGCAGCTCGCCGGAGACGATCAGCTCCCAGGCGGCCACCGCTATGGCGTTGGGTGGCGCGAGGAGGCGTGTGGAGACGAAGCCTGCATCGGCCGCGCCCTGCCAGAGCGCCACGAGCAGTATGGGAACGAGGAGGCGCCGTGCGCCGGAGAGCTTCCAGGTGGAACGCGGGCGGGATACGCGCGGCGGGGCGACGGGCACGGCGATGGCTTGGCCGGACATGACAATGCTCCAGAAAGTCGGACCTCCGTCCCGCCTTTCGACCGGACGGATCAGTCAGCGATGAGGCGGATGGCTTAGGGGGGCGTGAGCCCGGCCAGGGCGACAAGCCCGAGGACCGCGGCGACGGCCGCCACGCTGCGCAGTGCGAGCGAGGCAAGTGCTAGGCCTTCGCTCTCGGCGAAGCGTCGCAAGGAGGCTGCCATCACCCAGCGGCCACTCGTGAAGGCACGACAGCCGTAGCGACGAGCACTCGTGAAAGATCGGCCAAGATGCCGTCGAAGCGGCAGGAGATGGTCTGGCAGTTCAGCGCCGCCAGGGCATGGGTGGCGGCATCACGGCGCCAGCCGTCATGAGTCACCACAGTCTTAGGTTCAAGCGGCATGAGACGCTCCCAGAACCGCGTGCGACGAGTGATCCGCGCCGGGCTGCCAGGGCGAGGCGATGGGGTGGTTCCGGCGCAGGTAACTGCGCGCGGCGCGTCCGACGTCCTCGACGCTCGAGAAATTCACGCGATCGAGCTCCTCGAGACGCGTGTCGATGGCGAGCAGAAACCAGCCGGAATCGCCCAGGGCGGCGACCGCAATGAGCACACCGTTATCGGTGATGGGGTGGGAAAGGCGCATGTGATCCTCCAGCACCGCTCAAGGCGGCGTTCGGATGCATTCGACGGAAATAGATAGAGAGAGGTCGGCTTAGCCGCGGCGACAGCGCGGACAGGGCGTCCGGCGCGTCATCAAGATCTTCCTGGCGCAGGGGCGGCCGAGGCGAGGCATATCCGTGTCCCTATGAGGTCCTGACCGTGCAAAAACGCCCGGCCCGACAATCACGCATTTTTCACCGTAATTTGTCAAACAGATTCTGTTAGATATTTTAGTGAATTAATAATTCAACTGTCATTGCCGGATTCGGAGGCGAGCTGCCGCCTCCACAGGCTTCAGTCGCCATGGGCTACGACGCCTGACGTGCGGAATGCCTTGAGTGCCAGCGCTACTAAACTGCGCGTGCAAACCTCCTCATCCAGGGTTCCGGTGTCGAGCACGAGATCCGCCTCGTGCGGCGCCTCGTAGGGCGCCGAAATGCCGGTGAAGTCGGCGAGGTGATCCTCGCGTGCGCGGCGGTAGAGACCCTTAGGATCCCGCGCCTCGCAGGTGGCGAGGTCGGCCGAGAGGTAAACCTCGCGGAAGCGTCCATTTGCGATCCGCCGCGCCTCGGCTCGATGGGCGGCCATCGGCGAGATAAGTGCGACCACCGCAACCAGCCCGGCATCGGCGATCAGCGCGGCGGCTTCCGCGGCCCGCCGCACGTTCTCAGCGCGGTCCTCCGGCCGAAAGCCCAGATCTCGGTTTAGGCCGCGGCGCAGGTTGTCGCCGTCCAGTAGCGTCGCCTGGAGCCCGCGCGCCGCGAGCTCACGGACGGCGCGAGCGGCCAGAGTGCTCTTGCCCGAGCCCGAGAGCCCGGTGAGCCAGAGCACGCCACCCCGGTGCCCGTTGGCCTGCGCGCGCTCGTCTGCCGTCAGCGGCGCCTCGACGGCGGTGAGGTTGCTGCCGGCCGCCTCCAACGCTTCCACGACGAAGCCGCCGACGATGCGATGGTTGCGCACCAGCACGCCGCGCCCGGTGCGCGGGCTTGTGCCGTAGGTGTCCAGCGCCAGTGGCCGACGCGCGCGCAACCGGGCGCGTGCCACGCCGTTGCGCTCCAGCCGCTCGGCCGGGACAGAGGTGAGTGTGTCGACATCAATCACGGCGTCGATCGCCTCGACGGCGGCGCGGGTCTCGGCGGTGCCGTGGCGGAGCGTCGGACGCTCACCCTGGAGCAGCGGCTCCGCATCCAGCCAGAAGAGCCGGACCGTGACCGCATGTGCCTCGCTGGGCGGCGCCGAAGCCGCACCCAGCACTTGGCCGCGCTCGGCGAAGACGTCGCGGTCCAGCACGACAGCCACGCTCTCGCCGGCACCCGCCTCGCTGCGCGCCTCACCGCCCCAGTGCTCGAGGCTTAGCACCCGCGCCGCACGTCCGCCGGGGGCGAGCAGCACCTCATCGCCAAGGCCCAGTCGACCCGTCTCGATCCGTCCGACCAGCACGCGCTGCTCGCCAAGCCGGTAGACATCCTGCACCGGCAGGCGCAGCGGCAGCTCGGTAGGGCGCGGCCGCGGCGGCAGCCCGTCCAGCGCACCGATCAGCGTGGGCCCGGCATACCAGGGCGCGGCTTCACTGCGGTCCACGACGTTGTCGCCATGCCGCGCCGAAAGCGGCACGACGTGCACGGCCGCGAGATCGAGCGCGCTCAGATACTCCGCGAGCTCAGCGCGCAGCGCCGTGAAGCGTGCCTCGCTCCAATCCACACGGTCCATCTTGTTCAGGGCCACGACGATGTTCGACACCCCCAGGATGGAGAGCAGATAGAGGTGACGGCGCGTCTGCTCGCCCAAGCCCTGCTCGGCGTCTACCACCAGCACGGCGGCCTCGGCCTGTGCCGCACCGGTCACCATGTTGCGCAGAAACTCCGCATGCCCCGGGGCGTCGAGCACGGCGTAGCGCCGCTCGGCGCCGCGAAACCAGACCTGGGCGGCGTCCACCGTGATGCCCTGGTCGCGCTCCACCTGGAGGCTGTCGAGCAGAAAGGAGAATTCAAGATCGAGCCCGCGGCGCGACGATTGCTCGCGCAGCGCCGCGATACGGGCGGCGGGGATAGCGCCGGTGTCGTGCAGCAACCGGCCAACCAGCGTGGACTTGCCGTGATCCACATGACCTACGATCACCACCGGGAAGGCGACATCCTTCACCGCGAGTGCGGCCTCGCCCGCGCGCGACGCGGTGAGCGCCGCGTCGCGCCTGTCCACCATGGCCTGGGTGTCCACCACGCCGGGGCCGCTCACAGGTAGCCACCGACGCGCAAGCGCTCGAAAGCGTCCTCGGTCTCGTTGTCCATGCTGCGGCCCGCGCGCTCGGGCTCGGTCGTGGCGCGCAACTCGGCCAGTATGGCTGGGACGTCGGCCGCGTGGCTCGCGATGGGATGGGTGATGCCGACCTCACCCAGCGAGCGGAAACGTTTGCCCTCCCGTGCGAAATACAGATCGCAGACGGGGATGTTCTCGCGCGCGATGTAGCGCCACACGTCGAGCTCGGTCCAACGCAGCAGCGGATGGATGCGCACGTGCGAGCCAGGCGGCCGGTCCAGGTTGTAGAGGTCCCAGAATTCGGGTGGCTGGTCGCGGAACTCCCAGTTCCCATCCTCAGCGCGTGGGCTGACGATGCGCTCCTTGGCGCGCGTCGCCTGCTCGTCGCGACGGATGCCAGCGATGAGGCCGTTGAGTCCGTAGCGGTGGACGGCGGCGCGCAGCCCCTCCGTCTTTCGGGCCGCGATGCGGCTTGCTGGCGGCAGGGTCGGGTCCGTCGCCTCGATCGGCGGGCACGGATCGGAGATCAGCTCCAGACCCCATTCGGCGGCATAGCGCTCGCGGAAAGCATAGGCCTCGGGGAACTCCAGTCCGGTGTCGAGATGCATCACCGGAAATGGTACACGGCCGAGGAAGGCTTTCCGTGCCAACCAGATCAGCACGTTGCTGTCCTTTCCGAGCGACCAGAGCAGGGCGAGCGGGCGGACGCGGCTATAGGCCTCCCGCAGGATGAAGAGGCTGTCGGCCTCCAGCTGGTCGAGATCGTCCATGGTATGGTTATTCGCTTTCATCGCGGCAGGCTTTGCAGAGGGTGGGTTCGGGTTCGGGCGGTGGATGCCGCATTCGGTCTTGCTGGTGCCGCGCCATCGGCCGACGCGAGAGCCCTCGCCCGCGGCGATCGGGCTGGTACAGGGTTGGCAGCCGACCGAGGCGTAGCCGCGCGCGGCGAGTGGATGGGCCGGCAGTTCGTTCCGGCGGCGGTACTGCTCCAGGCTGCCCGCGTCCCAGATCGCCAAGGGCGAGACACGCAGGTGTCCTCCTTCTTTACGGACGACCTGCAGCGCAGCGCGCTCGGCGCCGTGGTGCCGCTTGCGGCCGTCCACCAGTACGTCGAACTCGGACAGCGCGTGTCCGAGAGGGCGCACCTTGCGCAGGGCGCAGCAGGCATCTGGCGCCGAGGACCAGAGGCCGCCCAGCGGATCCTGCGCAGCCAATTCAGCGGGATCGGGCCGGACGTCCCGCACATCTGTCAAACCGAGGCGTGAGGCTAGTGCGTCGCGATGCGCGATCGTCTCCGGAAAGTGGCGCTCTGTGTCGAGGAAGAGGACCGGCAGGCTGCGATCGATCAGCGCGGTCATGTGCAGGAGCGTGGCGGATTCCGTGCCGAAGGAGGAGAGGATCGCAACCCGTCCTGGATGCCGCGCGACGATGGCGGCCAGGATGGCGAGCGGTGGAAGCCCCTCGAATCCGCCGACGGAGACCGGGTGGGCAGCGTGCCACGGCAGGGCAGGTACATCGGTGGACAAGGGAAAGCTCCGGATGTGTCTCGGGAGCCGGGCCGAACGGGCGGCCGGGCGCGGCGTCAGGTGGGACGACACCGCCTTAGGGCGGCGGATGCGTCGCCGGCGCGGCTGGTGGCCCGGCGATGCTGGGGCTTGCTCATGGTGAAAGAGTACGCTGATTTCGGCGTTGGTCAACTTTACACAATTCTAGAACGTACTTTTTTTCCCAACTAAACGGTTGTCTACGGTACCTTTCTCCCGGAGGAGAGAAAATCCATCCACCTGAGCCACTGGGTCATATCAACGAATTCCAGGTATTTCTGTAAACTATCATTTTAGGGTGTGAAATTATGGACGGAGGGCCCCAGAATGGGACCCGCACAGGAGAAGTTCGGACATGTCCAACCGCAATCGCCTCGAAACCTCTGATCAATCGATCTCTTGGCTAGATCTTGGTAAGCCTCCGAAGCCGTCGGTCGAAATCAAAGCGCTGCTCGACCGCACGCAGGAGAAGCTTGGCTACGTTCGCAACGGGCAATTGGCGGTGCTGCACCGCCCCAGCCTCGTCCTTGGCCAGGACGCGCTGAGCCGCGCCGCAACGCAGGATCCGGACAGCGCCCTATCGCGCCGCGAGCGCGAGTTGATCGCCTTGGTCGTGAGCAGCGAGAATCGCTGCGAGCCGTGCGTCTTCGGTCATGCCGCGGCGCTACGGGAGATCACCGGCGATCCGGTGCTGGTGGATCGGATCGCGGTCAATTACCGTCATGCGGGCCTTCCCCCACGTGAGCGGGCGCTTGCCGACTATGCGCTGAAGATCACACGACGCCCTGGGGAGATCGAGCCGGAGGATCTGGAAGCCTTGCGCGCAGCCGGGCTGACGGAGCTCGCCATCCTCGACGCCGCTGCCGTTGCCGCCTACTTCAACTTCAGCAACCGGATCAACAGCGCCCTCGGCGTCGCGCCCAATCCCGAGGCCTCCTCAGCGCATCGCTGAGGAAAATGGATGGGCCTGGGTCTGAAGGTGTTCAGAGATCCAGATCGTGACTGGAAGGAGCGAGAAGCCGGTGCCTGCAAGCATCAGCAACGACAGCTCTAGGATGCTGCTTGTAGGCCCGCGGCTCGCATCAACCGGCCTCAGCGATCAAGCCCGATGCGAGCCGCGCCCGTGAGACATGGGAGTTTGGTAGCAGCGGAATCAAAGTGCAGTTCAGCAGAGCCCGGCAGCCGGTTCCGACCCAAGTCGGTTGTCAGGCTACAGAGCGATTGATCCCGATAGCTGCCATCCGTCAGATTGAGCAGAAGCGACTCTGCGCCTCCCCCAGGCCTTCACTGCAACTTTCCATCTTCGAACAATGCCATGTTCTGTCGGCGTCGATCCACAACCAGGTGGGTAACATCCGGACGAGCGTAATGCCCGGCTTGATCGAAGTTCTGCCGCTCGCGCCGCACCTCGCGGTGGTCCAAAGTCGCAACGATCAGCTGCTCCTGTCCCGTAACCGGCTCGACCACCCACTTCCCGTCTGGCCCGGCGATACACGAGCCGCCATCGGCCAGAACGTCTGGGCACCGCTGCAGCATGGCAGATGCCGGGCTGCCCGCCGGCACGTCCTCGCGCCGCATCAGACCGGACACTGCCAGCACGTAGCTCCGCCCTTCCCTGGCCAGGAACCGTGTCGTGTCAACGGTGTTGCGGAGGCTGCCCGGCCACAGTGCCACGTGTAGATCCTCGCCCTGCGCGTACAGCGCGGCCCGGGACAACGGCATCCAGTTCTCGTAACAGTTTAAGCCGCCAACCGTGAACGGGCCGACGGGATGAACCCGCAGACCGTGCCCGTCGCCGGGCGCCCAACTCAGTCGCTCCTCATAGGTCGGTAGCAGCTTGCGGTGGACCGATGCGACCTTGCCATCAGCGCCGACATGCACTCGTGAGCAATACACGCTGTGTCCACCCCGGTCGGAAGGGCGCTCGATAATGCCCAGCATGACAGCGATACCGAGCCTGGCCGCGGTGGCGCATACGCTATCCATGTGTCCGGCCTCGATTTGTACAGCCTGGTCCAGATAATGGGCGTGGATATCTTTCTGCAGATCGGACTCAAAGCGTGCGCCGTCCGTGTGCTCGATCCAGAATGGGTAGCCCGGCACCAGCGCCTCCCCAAATGCGACGAAGCCACAGCCCGCCGCGGCCGCCTGTCCGATCCAGTTCACCACTTTTGCGAGCGTGGCCTCGCGGTCGAGCCATACTGGGGCGATCTGGGCCAGACCCACTGTCAGCTTGTCCGTGTTTTCTATCGGCATGGCCTTGTCGTTCCGTCATTGGCGGCTTGCCTCCGGCTAGGGGATGGATCAGCATCAGTCCAATTAATATTGATGATGGACTAATATCGTGTTTCCTAATGTCAGCTTGGTGCAGCTCCGGTGCTTCCGATCCGTCGCCGAGCAGGGCGGCTTCACCGCCGCCGCCGCCCAACTCTGCATGTCGCAGTCTGCCGTCAGCCAAGCCGTCGCGTTACTGGAAAGAACCCTGAATGCGCCGCTTTTGGTGCGTGGGCGTGACGGTGCGACTCTGACCCCCGTGGGCCTCGCCGCGCTGGCCGAAGCGCGGTCAGCGCTGGCCGCCGTCGAGCGGCTCGCGGCCTGCACGGTGGACAGCAGGAGCCTGAGCGGGACACTTCGGATCGGCGTCGTGCAGAGTGCGGCTGTGCGGCTGTTGCCCGTTTGGCTGCGGCGGCTGCGCGCCGAGCATCCGGCCATACGGGTCACGCTCTACGAGGGCACGGATCCGGAGATCATGGGCTGGGTGCTTGCAGGCGTGGTCGAAGTCGGCATCACCAGTCTTACCCACGCGGACCTGGTGGCGCGGGCCGTGTTCGAAGACGACTACGTGGCGGTGATACCAGAGGGACATGCTCTTGCAGGGCAGGCGAGCGTCGGCCTGCGACAGCTCGACGGTCAGCGCATGTTGCTATCGGCTGGCGGGTGCGAAACGCTGATCGAGGAATTGCTTGCCGCGGCGGCGAGCCATCCGGAGGTCGTGTGCCTCGTGCGGGACAACGCGACCCTGGTGAGCATGGTGCGTGAGGGGTTGGGACTGACGATCATGCCGGAACTTGCCCTGCCGACGGATCGGAGCGGGCTCGAGGTGCTGCGGCTGCGGCCACGGCTGCGCCGCACGTTGCACCTGCTAACCAAGCCGATGGACGCGCTCGGGCCGGTGGGCGCCGCGTTTGCAGGTTTGGCTAGGGGTGTGAATCACCCAATCTGACGGGTCTCAATGGTTTCAGGAGCGGGCGACAGACGGAGAAACACTAAGGGAAACCTCGGACTTTCGGTCCCGCGTTCCGCAGTTGGGCGGCCGGTTGCCCGCGACTATTTGAAAACTAAGGCGACGTCGCATTGCTGATTTGCTGCTCGCCTGGCTCTCCCGCCGAGGTGATTTACGTCTTCAACGGTGTGGCAGAATAAGCTCGGTCACCACCCACCCGGTGTCCCCGACCCGCGGGAAGAAAGCTGCAGATGGGCAGCACGGTGGTGGCTTGCGGAGATACATAGTGGCTCCAACCCAAAAGCCAACGCGGCGGGACGCCACCCTGGCCGCCCTAGTCGGGGGTGTTCGCTGCGGGTGATGGAATAACAGGCCACCCACAGATGGCACCAAAATCCTCAAGACGCTTAGGATTGTCCAGGACGGCCGCGGCGCTCGCGCCGATGGCAACCACCAAGGCTGCCGCCGTCAGCGCGTCAGACCGTCGCATCGCCGACGCCCAGCAGCGCTAACACCTCACGCCGCAACTTCACCAGGCGTGCGTCGTCGCGATGGCGCGGATAGGCGAGGTCTACCGGGATCTCCGCGGTGATGCGGGCCGGGCGGGGGCTGAATACCACCACGCGTGTTGCCAGCAGCAGTGCCTCCTCGACATCATGCGTGACAAGCAGTGTCGTGAAGCCCTCCCGCTGCCACAGCCGCACGAGTTCGCCTTGCATCGCGATGCGCGTGAGGCTGTCGAGCTTGCCGAGGGGCTCATCGAGAATCAGCAGCCTCGGCTCGTTTACCAGGGCACGGGCCAGCGCGGCACGCTGCGCCATGCCGCCCGAGAGTTGGTGCGGGTAGGCGTCGGCAAAGCCGTTGAGGCCTACTAGCTCCAGCGCGGCATCAACTCTGCTGCGCTGGCTCCTCAAGAGTCCGCGCGCCTCAAGCCCCAAAGCTGCGTTCCGCCAGACGGTTCGCCAGGGGTAGAGCGTCGGATCTTGGAAAACCACCACGCGCGAGGGATCGGGCCCGGTGATCGGCGCCCCATCGACGGAGAGTTCGCCCTGCGTCGGCGGTTCAAGCCCCGCCACCAGCCGCAGCAGCGTGGACTTGCCGCAACCTGAGGGGCCGAGCAGAGCCACGAATTCGCCGGGCGCGGCGGTAAGCGATACGTTGTCCAGGACGGGCAGCGGCGCGCCCTTGAGCTGGTAATGATGGCTTACGCCGCGCACATCCAGCGCAGCGCCGGGAGCAAGGGGCGCCGAGAGCAGGCTCCGATCGAGTGTCGCGGCGTTCACCATTTCACAACTCCCTTCTGCCAAGAGAGCAGCCGGTCACGCGCCTGGAAAAGCAGGGTGATGAGGCCCGAGCACATCAGCGCCATCACAAGCAGCGCGGCGTACATATTGCCGTATGCTGCCCAGCCTTGCGCCCAACTCAGATACCAGCCGAGGCCCGAGCGCACGCCCAGCATCTCCGCCACCACCAGGACGGCAAAGCTCGCGCCGAGGCCCATGAAGAGCCCGACGAATACATGCGGCAACGCGGCTGGGATCGCGACCTTCAACACGAGGAAGCGCGGCTTTGCGCCCAGCGTGCGCGCCACGTCATAGAAGTCAGGATTGACCGAGGCGACACCCGACCAGGTAAGCACCGCGACCGGAAACCCCGTGGCGAGTGCGATGAGAAAGGTGCTGGCGCTCGCCGAGGAGGGAAAAAGGAAGAAGGCGAGCGGCAGCCAAGCCGTCGCCGGGAGCGGTCCCACCAGCCGCATGACGGGATGCGCCCAATAGCCGAAGCGCGGAGACCAGCCGAGCCCGATGCCTACGGCGAAGCCCACGGCCGAGCCCAGCACATAGCCGCGCGCCAACAGCCAAAGCGAGGCGAGCACGCTCTCGCCGAGGCGTGCCCAGTCGTCGAGATAGACTTCCACCAGCTGCTGCGGAGGCACGAAGAAGGGCATGGGCAGCAGCGAAAACTTCGCCGTCACCGCCTGCCAGGTTGCGAAGAACAGCCCCAGGGCGACGAACCAAGGACCGAGGCCTTGGATGCGTCGCCACAATGGCGGAATCAGCGGCGCCGTGACGGCCAAGACGAGAAATGTCACGGCGATAGCGCCCTGCGCGACCGCGATATGGCCCGTCTGTGTCCACTCCACGATCTCGGACTGATCGGGAAAGTGGTGCGTGACGAAGGCGGCCAGGGCCCAGGCCGAAGCAGCCAGCAGGCCGGACCACCACAGGGCGGGGCCGCGAAACGCCAGCGGCGCCTCCCTGGCAAAAGGAAGTGAGTGGCTCATCCGGCGAAGACCGTGCCGGTGATGCGGTCGGCCATACGCGCGGGATCGGTGTTGGCGCGGATGACGTTGATGCGCTTCAGGTCGGTAATATAGGCTTGCAACTCGTCACGCAGCTCCGTGCCCACGGGGCTGTGGCCGTGGGTGTGGCTTTGCAGGATCTCGGACATCTCTGCCACGCTCACGCCGCCGGGCGCATAAGCCGCAAAGGTCCGCGCCGCGAGGTCGTGATTGCCGTTCACCAGCTGTTGCGCGTCGAGCAGCGCCTGGGTGAGCGCGGCGGCGACCGGCCGATTGCTGCGCAGAAGGCTGCCGCGGACACCCAGCACGCAGCAGGCGCGGTGGGCATAGTCCTCATGCAGGTTGGTCGAGATTTCGACGAGGTCGAGGCGCCGGCGGAACTGCCAGGCTAAGGGGTCGCCGAGCGCGATGGCCTGCACCTCGCCGCGGCTGAGGGCGAGTTCGAAGACGTTGGCGGGGAAGACCTTCCAAGTGACGTCGCGCTCGGGATTCACGCCGTGGCGCGCGAGCAGGATCGAGAAGAAGTTCTTATCTGGCGCGGCCATGTCGGTGACGGCAATGGTCTTGCCGCGCAGGCTCGCGAGGTCATCAGTGATGCCGGTGCCGCGCCCGGCCAGCAGCCGCATGCAGCCGCCATGGGTGCCGGCAGTTATGCGAACGTCAAAGCCCTGCTCGAGCGGCTTGAGCCATCGCAGCGCCATGCCGACGCCTGCATCGGCATGGCCTGTGGCAATGGCCTCCAGCAGTGCCTCGGTGGAGGCGCCGAAATTGACCAGCTCAACATCCAGGTTATAGCGCGCAAAGATGCCCTCGCGCTCGGCCACGGCGATGGGCGAGGTGCAGAGCGCCGTCGCGTTCCAGGCGAGCTTCAGCTTCACCCGTTCGGGCAGCGGGGACGCACGGGAGATCGGCGGGGCTGGCTCCCCGTGGTTAGCGTGGGCGTGCTGAGCCGTGGCTGGTGTCAGGGGCGCCGCGGCAAGAGCGGCCGAGGCGGCGAGCAACGAACGGCGGCCGGGTTGGTGCGGCTGGATCATGGAAAGCTCCGGTCCGGCGGCTAAACGCCGGGGTGATGAGATTGGTGGCGATGTCGGCGAAGGCCAGGATCTGCAGGGCGGCGGGCGGAAGCTGCCGTCAACAACGCCCTTGTTGAGCCTGGAGGCCTGGATGGGCCGATGCGGCATGGGAGACGGGCATTCGTTCATTCCATGAGTGCAGACGCGATAACCGTCCGCCGACCGAAAGTTTCACGATAAAAAATAGGAGTCAATACATCATTACTATATTTTGACGTAAAATAGGTTTCGGCGGACCAGCCTCTTTGGGCATTTTTGACCCACATGAGGACCTGCCTTCCTGCAGTGGATTGGCGCTTGAACTGCCAAATAGGACGCGCCAACACCGTTTAACGGCTTGTCGCCGTCATTCGTCCGTGGCCTGTAGCCTAGCCTGCGCTGACCGCCGCCCGGATGGCTGGACACGAGAACATTATCAATTCACTATCCATATCGTCAGTATGACGAATGGACAAAATATCATGGTTAATATTGCTCCGGCGGGCCAGGCGCGGGCCTCGCAGTCGCAAGCCGAGGCGCGCGGCCAAGATATGGTGCTCAGCGAGTTTGACGGCCCCCGCACCTGGCTGCCCGCGGGCACCCTGACGCGGATCACGGCCGGCGTCCTGCTGTTCGTCGCCCTGCTCGCTTGGCTCTCGTGACCTCCGCCCGACCAGCCGCCGCTCGATGTCGCGTCCGGGGCGCCTGTTGCTGAGTTGGCCGGCGGTCGGATTCGTCCCCGCCGCGGCCGCCTACATTCCCGAAGGACCTCTCCATGAGCTACGCGACTTTGCAACTGCACCGCCTCTCGCCGCACGTCGGCGCCGAAGTGCAGAACATCGACATCACGCGCCCTCTCCCCATCGCCCAGGTCGAAGAGCTCCGCCGTGCGCTCGGCGAGTTAGGCGTACTGTTCTTCCGCGAGCAGCGCTTTGACCACGACAGCCAAAAGCGCTTCGGCCGCTATTTCGGCGAGCTCGACATCCATCCCAATACGCCCGGCCCAGACGGGCATCCTGAGATCCTGCCGATCCACGCCGACGCCGACGCTAAGGTCATCGCCGGTGAGAAGTGGCACAGTGACGTCTCGTGTTTCCAGGAGCCGCCGCTCGGCTCGATCCTACATGTCCACACCACCCCGCCGTTCGGCGGCGACACGCTCTTCGCAAGCCTGGCGGCGGCCTATGACGCGCTTTCGCCGCGGTTGAAGGTCTATCTCGAAGGGCTGACCGCGCTGCATTCCGGCGAGCGAAACTACCGCCGTCGGAACGCACTGAACGGCATCGACGATCGCGGCCGGGTCTTCCCGAGCGCGGTGCATCCGGTGGTGATCCGCCACCCGATTTCTGGCCGCAGGGGCCTCTACGTGAACCGGCTCTTCACCTCGCGCATCAACGAAGTAAGTGAGGAGGAGAGCGAAGCGATCCTCGACCACCTTTATCAACATGCGGAGAAGCCCGACTTCCAGATCCGCTTCCAGTGGCAGCCGAATTCCGTCGCCTTCTGGGACAATCGCGCGGTGCAGCACCTTGCGATCTGGGACTACTTCCCGCACGTCCGCAGCGGTTCGCGCGTCACGGTCAAAGGCGGGAAGGTCGCATCATGAGTGCGACCCGCCGCGGATTGCTGGGCGGTGCGGCAGCAGCGTCCTTCTACGGTTCCGCGATGGCGCAGGAGAACCGGGAGCTGCGCATTGCCGTGCAGTTCGGCATCACCTACCTGCCGCTAACCGTCATCCGCGAGCAGCGCCTCATCGAGCGCGAGGCACGTGCTGCCGGCCTGCCCGAGCCGAATATCAGCTGGATCCAGGTCAGCGGCGGCGCCGCTATGAACGACGCGCTGCTGTCGGGAAACCTCGACATCGCCTCGGCAGGCATCCCGCCCATGGTGCTCCTTTGGGCGCGTAGCCGAAGCAATCTGAAGGTCCATGCCATCTCCTCGCTGGTGGCGGCACCGCTCTGGCTGAACACACGTAATCCGGCCGTACAGACGATCCGCGACTTCACCGCACAGGACCGGATCGCCTTGCCGGCGGTGCGCGTATCATTCCAGG
>JAQGHY010000242.1 GCA_028291455.1 Rubritepida sp.
GCCTGTCTATCAACAAGTGCATGTTCCGCCGCCTCTCCTTCGATCCCGTGGAGGATTTTGCCCCGATCGCCCAAGCGACCTCCGTGCCGCAGATCCTCGTGGTCCGCGCCGATTTCCCCGCCGAGGACTTCGCCGCTTTCGTGGCCTACAGCCGCGCCCACCCGGTCGCCGTCGGCACGCCGGGCAATGGCAGCCTTTCGCACCTGCTGGTGGAATTGGTGAAGCAGGCCACCGAGACCGTCTGGACCCACGCGCCCTATCGCGGCGGCGCGCTGGCGGTGAATGATCTGCTCGGCGGCTCGCTGCAGGGCGTGATGATCAATATCGGCGCGGTGACGCAGCATGTGCAGGCCGGGCGCCTGCGCGGGCTCGCGGTCTCCACCGCTGCGCGAACCACCGCCCTGCCGGAAGTGCCGACGCTGGAGGAGGCAGGGCTCGCCGGCATCGCGGTCGCGGGATGGCATGGTTTCGTGGCCCCGCGCGGCACCGATCCGGCGATCGTCACCCGCATCAACCAGGCGGTCGGCCAGGTGCTGGCGCAGCCGGAGCTGCGCGAGCGGCTGATCGGGCTCGGCATCGATCCCGTGGACGCCAGCCCCGAGGCGCTGCGCACGAAGATGCGCGAGGATGCCGCGCGCTGGGCGACCATCATTCAGCGCACCGGCATGCAGGCGGACTGAACGGCCTATACGCAGGTGATGCGCACGACCTCGGCCAGCTCGTTGGCACGCAGGGAGTGCTGGCCCGGCTGGTTCACCTGGTAGCCCAGCCCGATATTCGCCGTCGCGCCCGGAGCGATCGCCCGCGGGTTGCTCGCGGGCCGGCCGAGGAATGGCGCGGTTACCACGATCTGGAAGCGGCTGGCCTGCCCGCCTGCATTCCGCAGCAGGACCGAATAGGTCGCCCGACCGCCCGGCCCTGGCACCACCTGCGTGTTGAAGGTGATTGCCTGCAGTGAGCCGCTGCAATAGCTCGCCATCTGCGCGCGCGCCGGCAGGGCGACAGCTGAGGCGGCGAGGATCAGCGCCGATAGAGCGGTGTTTCGGAGCATCGGCGCGATTCCTTGCATTCGGCCGACAATGGCACCCCGCCTTGTCGACCGCCAATCAGGAAACCTCCGCATTACATGCAGCCGATGCGCGTGACCTGCGCGAGTTGGTCGCCGCGGAGCGGCGGCACCCCCGGCATATTGGGCGAGTAGCCGAGATCGACCTTCATCGTCCCGCTCGCGGCGATGCTCCGCTGCATAGCGGGCGGGCGGCCGAAAAAGCTTCCGGAAACGACCAGCTGGAAGTTCTGCGGCTGCGGCCGGGTGTTGCGCAGCATCACCGAATAGCTCGCGCGCCCCGCCGGTCCCGGCACGACGACCGTGTCGAAACGGTCGGCCACGAGGGCGCCGTTGCAGTAGCTCGCCATCTGGGCGCGGGCCGGAAGGCAGACCGCCGAAGCGGCTGCCAGGGCAAGTCCCACCAGTGCGAAGTGTCGAGCCATCGGTGTCGAATCCTGTTGCGGCGCCACCATGACAGCCCGGCCGCGGGCCGCCAATCGGCTGCCCCGATGGCGCCGATCGTCGCCTGGCCCATCTGGCCGCCGCTGCCCCACGCAACTAGGGTCGCCGAGTCAGTACGGAGCCGCGCATGCCCCCCCGCCGCAAGATGAACATCGTCGCGTATCTCAAGGCCGGGCCTTCCGCGAGCTATCCCAGCACCTGGCGCCACCCCTCCGCATCGCTGGACGATCTTTTCGAGCCCGAGCGTTGGGAGAACATCGCCAAGACCATGGAGGCCGCGCGTTTCGACGCTTGCTTCTTCGCCGATGGCCTCGGCATCCCCGATCTCTACAAGGGCAGCTACGACGATTATCTCGGACGCGGCGGCCAGCTCAGCCTGATGGATCCGATGACGCTGCTGCCGCTGATGGCGCGGGTCACCAAGCATCTCGGCCTCGGCGCCACGCTCTCAACCAGCTTCATGCCGGCCTATATCATCGCCCGCTACCTCGGCTCGCTCGACCTGATGAGCAAGGGCCGTGCCGCCTGGAACGTCGTCACCACGGCAAGGGATTTCGAGGCGCAGAATTGCGGCCTGGCGGGCCTGCCGCCCAAGGACCAGCGCTACGACATGGCCGACGAGGTGATGGAAGCCTGCGACGCCCTCTGGAACGGCTGGGACGAGGATGCGCTGGTGCTCGACAAGGCCGGCGGCGTCTTCGCCGATCCCGCGAAGGTGCGCTACGCGAATTACCAGGGCCGCTACGTCAGCACGCGCGGCCCGCTCTCCATCCCGCGCACGCCGCAGGTGCGCCCGGCGATCATGCAGGCCGGCTCCTCGCCCCGCGGGCGCGCCTTCGCTGCGCGCTGGGCGGAGATGCTCTTCAGCACCCCTGCCACGAAGGCGGACTCGCTGGCCTTCCGCACCGACATGCACGCGCGCATGGACGCAATCGGCCGCCCCTCGCAGGAATGCGCCGTGCTGCCCTCCTTCACCGTGGTCGTCGGCGAGACGGAATCCATCGCGCGGGAGAAGGCGGCCTATCTCGAATCGCTGGTCGATCCGGAGCTGGTGATCGCCTCAAGCTCCTGGTCGGTCGTGGCCGATCTCAGCAAGATCGATACGCCGGAGGGGCTGGACACGCCCGGCAGCAACCAGGGCGTCCAGGGCCATCGCGACCGGATGATGCAGGTGGCCAAGGCCAAGAACATCAGTTTCGCCGAGGCGGTCCGCCGCCCGCGCGGCCTGCTGGCCGGCACGCCGGCGATGATCGCCGATGTGATGGAGGACTGGTTCACCTCCGGCGCCTGCGACGGCTTCATCCTGCCACCGACGGTCTTCCCCACGACCTTCGAGGAATTCGGGCGGATGGTAGTGCCGGAACTCCAGCGGCGGGGACTTTTCCGGACGGAATATGCCGGCAAGACGCTGCGTGAGAACCTGCGCAACCCGGGCTGAGGCTTCAGACCAGCGGCGCGCGTCGGGCCTCCTCGATGGTCCGCACACCCGCCTGCGTCATATTGGCGCGCAGCTCCTCCAGGAAGGCCAGCGTGGCGTGGTCGCCGCCCGCCTGACCGATCGCCGCCACGGACCACAGGAACGAGCGCGCGGCGAAGGTGAACTCCGCCCCGCTCGCCAACCCCCGCAGGATGTCGAGGCCCGAGCGCACCGAGCCGTCCAGCAGCACCTTCGCGCGGCCGGCCACGCGCTCGATGATCGCCGGCAGCATCTCGATCCCCGCCGGCGCCGCGTCGAACTGCCGCCCGCCGTGATTGGAGACGAGGATGCCGTCGCAGCCGATCTGGATCGCGCGCTCCGCATCGTCGGGATGCAGGATGCCCTTCACCACCATCGCCCGCGGCCATGCCTCGCGCAGCCGGGCGATCCATTCCCAGGTGATGGCCTGGCCCAGCTCCTTCTGAGCGAAGCGCGCTGTGTCGAAGATCGAGGCGCCTTCGGGAAGGTACTTGCGCATGGTGTCGAAGCCCGGCCGCCCCTGCCGCAGCGTCTCCAGCGCCCAGGCGGGCGACATCGCGATGTCGCGCAGCGTGCGCGCCCGGAAGCGGAAGGGCACCTCCAAGCCATTGGCGACATCGCCCACCCGCTTCGGGCGGCCGGGCACGTCCATCGTCACCACCAGCACATGGGCGCCGGCGGCCTCGGCGCGGCGCACCATGTCGAGCGAGCGCGCATGCCCTTCCGCCGGGGCGGCATAGAGCTGGAACCAGTAGACGTCGGGTGCCAGCTTCGCGAGCGTCTCGATGCTCTCGTTGGCGACGGTCGAGCCGATATAGGGAATGCGCGCCTTCTGCGCCGCCCGCGCGAGAATGGCCCCGGTGCCGGGCCAGACGATCCCCGGATTGCCCATGGGCGAGACGCCTACCGGCATCCCGTATTCCCGTCCGAAGAGGCTGACGCGCGTATCCACCTCCGCAACCGGCACGCCGTAGCGCGGCAGGATCCGCACCGCGTCCATCGCCGCGCGGTTATGCGCGACGTTGGGTGAGCCCTCGCCCACGCCGTTCACGGCGTAATGGTAGGCGAAGCGCGGCACGCGGCGCCGGGCCCGCTGCTCCAGCACGCCATAGGCCGGGAAAAGGCGCCGCAGCCGCAGCGCGGCCTCGTCGGGAGCGGGCACCGGGAGGGGGAGCGCGAACTCTCCGGACGCGATGCCTCCGGCACGGTCGTGGGCGTCGGGCATCGAGACATTCCTTCCAGAGACAACAGCGCTGCGCGCCTTCTTGGCAGGATGTTCTCACGCGCAGGGCGCGGGCTCAACGGCGCCGCCGCATGCTGCACCGCAGCGTGACAGGATCGCGGCCGCAACTTAACAATCGACGAAAGGTTGGGAGGTGTCCGTCACACGCGCGGGGGAACCCTTATGTCCAACAGTGGTATCGTCGTAGGCAGCCCGCACGAGATGCGGCAACGGATCAGGGCCATCGTCGGCGCCGCATCCGGCAATCTCGTGGAGTGGTACGACTTCTACGCCTACGCCTTCACGGCGCTCTATTTCGCGCATGCATTCTTCCCCTCCGGCGACCCCACGGTCCAGCTCCTGAACACGGCGGCGGTCTTCGCCATCGGCTTCCTGATGCGCCCGGTCGGCGGCTGGCTCTTCGGCGTCCTCGGCGATCGCAAGGGCCGGAAATTCTCCATGCTGACCTCGGTCATGCTGATGTGCGGCGGCTCGCTGGTGATCGCGATCATGCCCACCTATGAGACCATCGGCATCGCCGCACCCATCATCCTGCTGCTGGCGCGCATGGCGCAGGGCCTTTCCGTCGGCGGCGAGTACGGTACTTCCGCGACCTATATGAGCGAGGTCGCCTCCTCCAAGAGGCGCGGCTTCTTCGCATCGTTCCAATACGTGACGCTGATCGGCGGCCAGCTGCTGGCGGTGCTGGTGATCGTAGTGCTGGAATTCACCCTGAGCACCGAGGAGTTGCGGGCCTGGGGCTGGCGCATCCCCTTCTTTATCGGCGCCATCGCCGCGGTCGTTGCGCTGTACCTGCGGCGCTCGCTGCACGAGACCACCACGGCCGAGGACCGCGCGAATAAGGATGCGGGCAGCATGCGCGCCCTGCTCAAGCATCCTCGCGCCCTGCTGACGGTGATGGGGCTGACTGCGGGAGGCAGCCTCGCCTTCTACACCTTCACCACCTACATGCAGAAATACCTGGTCAACACCACGGGCTTCGAGGTGAAAACGGTCAGCATCCTCATGGCCGTGGCGCTGTTCCTCTACATGGTGATGCAGCCGATCCTGGGCGCAATCTCCGACCGCTTCGGGCGCCGGAACCTGCTCTTCGTCTTCTGCATCCTGGGTATCCTTTGCACGGTGCCGCTGCTGGGCGCGCTTGGCACCGCCTCCTCCCCCGCCGTGGCGCTCGGGCTGCTGCTGGTCGCGATGGCGATCGTCAGTTGCTACACCTCGATATCAGGCGTGCTGAAGGCGGAGCTATTCCCGGCGGAAATCCGAGCGCTGGGGGTCGGGCTTTCCTACGCCATCTCCAACGCGCTGTTCGGCGGCACGGCGGAATACGTGGCGCTGCGCTTCAAGGTGGCGGGCAACGAGGGCGGCTTCGCCTGGTATGTCATCGCCATCCTGGTCGTGGCGCTGATCTCGGTGATCGCCATGCCCGACATGCAGAAGCACGGCCACATGCGCGACGAGCACAGCCCGCCGCTCTGATGGGATCAGCCTGCGGCTCACTCGGGCCGCAGGCCCATCTGCTGCACGACGCCGGTCCATTTACGTACCTCACCGGCGAGGTAGTCGGCGAAGGCGGCGGGCGTGCCCCGCTGCGGCTGGATGCCCTGCCGGACCAGCGCGTCGGCGATCCGATCCATCGAGGTGTTCAAAGCCGCGTTCAACTTGGCGACGACGGGCGCGGGCGTGCCGGCGGGTGCGAGCACGCCGCCCCAGCTCACCGTCTCGAAGCCCGGCACGGTCTCGGCGATCGCCTGCAGCTCCGGCGCATCGGCGATCCGCCCCAACGACGTGACCGCGATACCCCGCACCCGCCCGGCCTGGACATGCGGCAACAGCACCGGCGCGGTATCGAAATTCACCGGCAGGACGCCGCCGATCAGGTCCGCCGTGGAAGGCGCGCTGCCGCGATACGGGATGTGCGTAAGCTGGATGCCGGTGATGGATTTCAGCAGCTCCATCGCCATGTGCCCGGCCGAACCCACCCCGGCCGAACCGTAGCTCATGCGCCCCTGCATCTCGGCGGCGTAGGTCATGAATTCGGGAAAGCTGCGTACGGGAACGGCGGGGTGGACCGCCATGATCTGCGGCACCACGGATACCGCCATGATCGAGGTGAAGCTGTTGATGGGGTCGAAGGGCGTGCGGCTGCCATAGAGCGCGGGGCCCATGCCGTTCGGCCCTGCATTGCCCATCAGCAGCGTGTAGCCGTCGGGCGGGCTGTGGGCGACGTATTCAGCGGCGATGAAGCCGTTGGCGCCGGGCCGATTCTCGACCACCATCGTCTGGCCCAGCAGCTCCGATACATGCGGTGAGAGCAGGCGGGCGATGATGTCGCTGGCGCCACCGGGCGGATAGGGGATCACCATACGGACGGACCGGCTGGGCCAGTCGGCTTGCGCCAAAGCAGGGCTGGCAAGAGGGGCGAGGCCGGCAAGCGCGAAAGCCTGCCTTCTGGTGGCACGCATGGACTTCTCCCTCGTAGCGGACGTCTTCGCGTCCCGGTCCAGCCATGGTGTCGCAGATGGACGCGCAGCGGAAGGGCCGTCTGCTACCGGTATCCGGCCGCCTGCAGCTCGAAGAGTTCCGCATAGCGCCCGCGCTGCGCGATCAGCTCCGCATGCGTGCCCTGAGCCTCCACCTTGCCGTCCGCCAGCACCAGGATGCGGTCGGCCATGCGGACGCTGGAGAAGCGGTGCGAGATCAGGATCGCGGTCTTGCCGCGGCTGAGCTCCTTGAACCGCTGGAACACCTCGAATTCCGAACGCGCGTCCAGCGCAGCGGTGGGCTCGTCCAGCACCAGCACCTCTGCCTCGCGCATATAGGCGCGTGCGATGGCGATCTTCTGCCACTCGCCGCCGGAGAGCTCGACGCCGTTCTTGAAGCGCTTGCCGATCATCTGGTCGTAGCCCTTTGAGAGCCGGGCAATCACCTCATCGGCCTGGCTGCGCTCCGCCGCACGGGCGATGCGCGCCTCGTCCTCGCGTGCCGCGATGCGCCCCACCGCAATGTTCTCCCCGGCGGTGAGGTTGTAGCGCACGAAATCCTGGAAGATGACGCCCATGCTGCCGCGCAGCGCATCGAGGTCGTAGTCGCGCAGGTCCTTGCCGTCGAGCAGGATGCGGCCCTCATCGGGGTCGTAGAGCCGCGTCAGCAGCTTCACCAGCGTCGTCTTGCCCGCGCCGTTCTCG
>JAQGHY010000244.1 GCA_028291455.1 Rubritepida sp.
CCGCCCGGCCACCATGCCGAGCGCCGCCGTCCCATGGGGTTCTGCTTCTTCGCCGATGCGGTGATCGCAGCCCGCCACGCCCGGGCCGAATACGGCCTGAAGCGCGTCGCCATCTGCGATTTCGACGTGCATCACGGTAACGGCACCCAGGACTGCGTAGCCGACGATCCCAGCATCCTCTTCGCCTCTTCGCACCAGATGCCGCTCTATCCCGGCACAGGTGCGGCTTCCGAGACCGGGGTCGGCAATGTCTACAATGCCCCGCTGCCGCCCGGCGCCTCCGGGGCCGTCTTCCGCGCCGCCTGGGCCGAAACCCTGCTTCCGGCCGTCGAGGCCTTCGCGCCCGAACTGATCGTGATCTCCGCCGGCTTCGACGCCCATATCCGCGATCCCTTGGCCCAGCTGCGCCTGGTGGAGGCGGATTTTGCCTGGATCACCGCCGAGATCTGCGCCGTGGCCGACCGGGTCTGCGGCGGGCGGGTGGTCAGCCTGCTGGAGGGGGGCTATGACCTCGAAGCCCTGGCCGCCTCCGCTGCGGCCCATGTCCGGGCCCTGCTACGCAGCTGAAACCAAGACGGCTTGCTTTGCTGCCCAAGGAGTTTGGGAATTCTGGGAGTTTGGGTATTCTGGCCAATCCCGGTATAATCCTCGGCCTGGATTACGGAGCGTGCAGTGTCGGCCACTAATGCATCCAAGCCGGCGGAAAGCGCGGGTGAAGATCTAAAGGATCTGCCCTTCGAGGAGGCGATGAGCCAGCTCGAAGGAATCGTGAAATCGCTGGAGGGGGGCAAGAGCACCCTGGCCCAGGCGATCGCGGAATATGAGCGCGGAACGGCCTTGCGCCGCCATTGCGAAGCGAAACTGGCCGAGGCGGAAGCCAAGGTGCAGGCCGTGGTCGAAGGCGCCGGCGGGCTTTCTCTCCGCGACGTGGAATAGGATCACGGGATCAGGATGGATATGGTTTCGGGCGCAACTTCCGCCGCCTCCCTTTCGGCCGCCATGGCTCAGGCCGCCCAGGACATCGACGCGGCACTCGATCAGCTCCTCCCCCTGGCCGAGGGCGACGAGGCGCGGCTGTTCGACGCCATGCGTTATTCAACCATCGGCGGCGGCAAGCGGCTGCGCGGCTTCCTGGTGCTGGAGGGCGCGCGGCAATTCGGCGTCTCGCGCACCTCGGCGCTGCGCGTGGCCTGCGCCATCGAGATGGTTCATGCCTATAGCCTGATCCATGACGACCTCCCGGCCATGGACAATGACGACCTGCGCCGCGGCAAACCGACCAGCCACAAGGCTTTCGACGAGGCGACCGCCATCCTGGCCGGCGATTCCCTGCAGAGCCACGCCTTCAGCATCCTCGCCGAGGAGGCTACCCATCCCGACCCCCAGGTGCGGATCGAGCTGGTGCGCATGCTGGCCCATGCCGCCGGCCCGCGCGGCATGTGCGGCGGCCAGATGCTGGACATGATGGCCGAACAGGCCGGCGCGCCGCTGGAGGAATCGGCCATCGGCCGGCTCCAGCTGCTCAAGACCGGCAAGCTGATCGAATTCTCGGCCGAGGCCGGCGGCGTGCTCGGCAAGGCCGCCTCCTCCCAGCGTCATGCCTTGGCCACCTATGGGCGCAACCTCGGCGCCGCCTTCCAGATTGCCGACGACCTGCTGGACGCCACGGCTTCCGCCGAGGTCATGGGCAAGGCGACGGCGAAAGATGCGGGGGCCGGCAAGGCAACCCTGGTGGGGCTGCTCGGCGTTGAACGTGCGAGACTGCAGGCGGAACGACTCGTGGCGCAGGCACGCGACCACCTGGAAGGCTTCGACGAACGCGCGGATCTGTTGCGCGGGCTCGCCGATTTTGTGATCGAGCGGAGAAACTGATGGAAGACCGCCCCAATACTCCACTGCTCGACCGGGTGCGCGTTCCCGCCGACATGCGGAACCTTTCCAATGACCAGCTTCGCCAGCTTGCCGACGAGCTGCGCGCTGAGACGATCAGCGCCGTCTCCGTGACCGGCGGGCATCTCGGCGCCTCGCTCGGCGTCGTGGAACTGACTGTCGCGGTCCATGCGATCTTCGATACCCCGAAGGACCGGCTGATCTGGGACGTGGGCCACCAGGCCTATCCCCACAAGATTTTGACCGGCCGGCGCGACCGCATCCGCACGCTGCGCCAGGCCGGGGGCCTTTCCGGCTTCACCAAGCGCAGCGAGAGCGAATACGACCCCGTCGGCGCGGCGCATTCCTCCACCTCCATCTCAGCCGGCCTTGGCATGGCCGTGGCGAGCGAGCTCAAGAGCGACGACCGCCACGTGATCGCGGTGATCGGCGACGGCTCGATGTCCGCCGGAATGGCCTATGAAGCCATGAACAATGCGGGGGCCAGCAAGGCCAACCTCATCGTCATCCTGAACGACAACGACATGTCCATCGCGCCGCCCGTCGGCGCCATGTCGGCCTATCTGAGCCGCACCATCTCGTCGCGCCCGTTCCTCTCGGTGCGCGAGTTCATGGCGAGGATGGCCAAGAACTTCCCCGGCCCGATCGAGCGCGCGGCCAAGCGCGCCGACGAATACGCCCGCGGCCTGCTGACCGGGGGGACGCTCTTCGAGGAGCTCGGCTTCTACTATGTCGGCCCGATTGACGGCCACAACCTCGACCACCTGCTGCCGGTGCTCCGCAACCTGCGCGATTCCGGCCATCAGGGCCCCTTCCTGCTCCATGCGGTGACGCAGAAGGGCAAGGGCTACGCCCCGGCCGAGGCCAGCGCGGACAAGTATCACGGCGTGGTGAAGTTCAACGTCGTCACGGGTGAGCAGCAGAAGGCGCCCCCTGGTCCGCCGAGCTACACCAAGGTCTTCGCGCAGTCGTTGATCGCTGAGGCCGAGGCCGACGACCGCATCGTCGCCATCAACGCCGCCATGCCTTCCGGCACGGGGCTCGACCTCTTCGCCAAGCGCTTCCCCAAGCGGTGCTTCGACGTTGGCATCGCCGAGCAGCACGCCGTCACCTTCGCCGCCGGCATGGCAACGGAGGGGATGAAGCCCTTCTGCGCCATCTATTCGACCTTCCTCCAGCGCGGTTACGACCAGGTGGTGCATGACGTCGCCCTCCAGGGCCTGCCGGTGCGCTTCGGGCTGGACCGCGCCGGCCTGGTTGGCGCCGACGGCGCGACCCATGCTGGCAGCTTCGACATCGCCTATCTCGGCTGCCTCCCCGGCTTCACGCTGATGGCGGCCGCCGACGAGATCGAGCTTTCGCACATGGTCGCCACCATGGCGTCGATCGATGGCGGACCTTCCGCCGTGCGTTATCCGCGCGGCGAGGGCCTGGGCGTCGAGGTCATGCCGGCGCGCGGCACCGTGCTGCCCATCGGCAAGGGGCGCGTGCTGCGCGAGGGCTCCAAGGTTGCCATCCTCTCCTATGGCGCGCGGCTGCAGGAGTGCCTGAAGGCGGCCGACGAGTTGGCCACCTTCGGCCTCTCCACCACCGTCGCCGATGCCCGCTTCGCCAAGCCTCTCGACACCGAGCTGGTTGAGCAGCTGGCCCGGAACCACGAGGTGCTGATCACCATCGAGGAAGGCAGCATGAACGGCTTCGGCGGGCTGGTGATGCACCATCTCGCCACGCGCGGGCTGCTGGATCACGGGTTGAAGCTGCGACCCATGACCCTGCCGGACATCTGGATCGACCATGAGGCGCCCCGGAAGCAGTACGACATCGCGCGGCTGAACGCCCCGCAGATCGTCGAGACTGTGCTGGCCGCTCTCGGCAAGGCCGCGCTGCACGCAACGGCTTAACCCCACGAAAACGCGAAGGCGCATTTTCGCGGGGGCCCCGGGGTTCGGCCCGCTCCTGCGCTTCGCGCCGTCGGCGGGGCCCGTGGTTGGGCCTGGGTTTAGTGGGCTGCGCTGCCTGCGAGGCGGAGCCTCGGCAGGGCACCGGGGCCGATTGGGATGGGGAAGTGGGATTGACGGAGAAGCCGGCTGCCAAGGCTAAGCCGTCGCGGGCGGATGTGGCGCTGGTTGAGCGTGGTCTGGCTGAATCGCGGACCCGGGCGCAGGCGTTCATCATGGCGGGGCTCGTCTATTCGGGCGAGCGGCGTATCGACAAGCCGGGGCAGCTGATCCCGGCCGACCTTTCCCTTGAGTTGCGTGGGCAGGATCACCCATGGGTTTCTCGCGGCGGCGTGAAGCTGGCGCATGGGCTCGCGCATTTCGGCCTTTCGCCGGAAGGGCGCGTTTGCATGGACCTCGGCTCATCCACCGGCGGTTTTACCGATGTGCTGCTGCATCATGGTGCCGCCCATGTGCACGCCGTGGATGTCGGCCATGGCCAGCTCGCCTGGAAGCTGCGCCACGACCCCCGCGTGACGGTGATGGAGCGCGTCAATGCCCGGCACCTGAAGCCCGGCGACGTCCCTCCCCTCGATGTCCTGGTCTGCGACGCCAGCTTCATCGGCCTGCGCGTCGTGCTGCCGGCGGCCCTCTCCTTCTGCGTTCCGGGAGCCTGGGCCGTGGCGCTGATCAAGCCGCAATTCGAGGTCGGCCCCGCCATCGCCAAGGGCGGCGTGGTGCGCGACGCCGCGGTGCATGAGCGCGTCTGCGCCGGCATCTCGACCTGGTGGTCGGCCCTGCCCGGCTGGCGCGTCCTGGGCGTCGAGGCGAGCCCACTCCTGGGCCCCGAAGGCAACCGGGAATTCCTGATCGCGGCAGAACGCATCTAGCAGGGCGACGAACGCAGGGGGTTTCCGGCAGCCTGGATGCAACGCAACGGCACCTGCGCGCGTTGAATTTGCACGACGCTGAAAAGGAGACAGTCATGCGATCCATTCGAACAACGGGTTTGGCAGTGATTCTCGCGGCCAGCCTCTCGGCATGCGGCTATTCCACCGGCGACCGCGTCGGTTCGGGCGCGCTACTCGGCGGCGCTGGTGGCGCGGCTATCGGCGCTGCCGCGGGCAACCCGCTCGGCGGCGCTGCTGCCGGTGCTGTGGCCGGCGGTGCAGTTGGTGGCCTGACCTCACCGAACACGGTCAATCTCGGCCGGCCCGCCTGGCGCTAGGACACTCAGATGGCCGACAGCACGACCCAGAATCGCCCGGCGTCCAACGAGTCTGAAGCCGGTGTCGGTGCGGCCCTCAATGGGTTCCTCGCCGACACCTACGTCCTTCTCGCGAAGACTCAGGGCTGCCATTGGAACGCCACGGGCCCGAACTTCTTCGGCCTGCACAAGCTGACCGAGGCCCAGTACGGCGAGTTGTTCGAGGCAATCGACGAACTCGCCGAACGCGTCCGCGCGATCCAGGTCCTCGCGCCCAGCGGTCTGGGCGCCATGCTGGAACTCGCGACGTTGGAAGAGGCGGATTGCGCGGTCAGTACCGATCAGGCGGCGCGCATGCTGGCCGAGGACAATGCCGCCATGGCGGATCGTGCCCGCGAACTCGCTGAGGACGCCGAGGAAGCAGACGATCTCGCTACCCACGACATGCTCATAAAGCGCATCGAAGTTCACGAGAAAGCCGCCTGGCTGCTTCGCAGCCATCTCGGCTAACCCTCACCCAGGAGAAAATCTATGAGCTCGACTTCCGACAATGCCGGCCGCATCGCCAATGATGCCAAGGATGATGCCAACCGTTTCGTCTCCGGTGCCAAGGCCGACGCCGACCGCTTCGTCTCCGACGCCAAGGACGAAATCATGCAGCTGCGCGAGAAGGTCGAAGCGCTGATGACCGACCGTGTCACCCCAGCCCTCACTGCAGTGGCGAGCCGGGCCGAGGCGATGACCAAGAACGCGACCGACGAGGTTCGCTATCAGGCCGAACGCGTCACCGAAAAGGTGCAGGAGCGCCCGCTGATGGCGCTAGGCGTTGCGGCGCTGGCGGGCTTCGTGCTGGCGAGCGTTCTGCGCCGCTGATCCCAGTCGGCGTTGCTTAGCGTCGCCTGCCAGCGTGCGGAAATGAATGAGGCGGGGGCAATCCCCGCCTCATTTGCGTTTGGATGCTTTGCTTGAATATCAGTCCATTGGGCGCCTGGGGCCGCGGCTTTTCGGCGCAACTACGGACCAGATCATTCGTTGGAAGGCCACGGCACGTCTCGTTGCCTGACTGGATGAAGGAACCGAAAGATGAAGCGCAACAGTTTGATTCCAATGACCTTGGCCGCCGGCCTTGCCGTCGCTCCGATGCTGGCTTTCGCGCAGGCTGACGGGACGCCGGGCAATCCCCCAAGCACTGCCCTCGGTCGCGCCGTCGACCGCGCAACCGGCAACCCCACCGCGCCTGACGGCACCCCCGGCAATCCCCCGGGCACCGCGGTGGGCCGGGCCACCGACCGTGCGACGGGTGCGCCGGTCAACCGCGGCGGCACCGGCAACAACCCACCAGGTTCCATGGTCGACCGCTCCGCTGAGCGCGCGACCAATCCCGTGCAAACCGCTCCGGCCTCCTCGCCTGTCACCGCGATCTCGCCGGGTTCGGCAGTAGCCGAGCGGCCGCGGCTGAGCCAGATCATCGGCGGCAATGTCTACAATGAGCGCAACGAGCGGATCGGCGAGGTGGATGACGTCCTGCTCGTGGCACCTGCCAGCGCGGGCGGCGCGGCGGGCGTGCAAGCGCCGGTGGCTATCATCCAGGTCGGTGGCTTCCTCGGCATGGGCGGCCGCCTCGTCGCGGTGCCGCTGGGCGAGCTGCGCTGGAACCGCGAGAGCGAGCGGATGGTGATGCCCGGCGCGACCAAGGAAGCCCTGCAGAGCCGCACGCCGTTCGAATATGCCTCGCTGCGCACCAACCGGTAAGGCGCCAGCCGACGGGTGAAGGACGGCGCGGGAGCATCTCCCGCGCCGTCGTCGTTCGTGCCGAACCATGCCATTGAAAGAACGAAACCTTTTTCTAACCGCGGCGTTGGGTTTGTATGTCCAGCCAAAACATCGCCGCATTGCTGCAGGAATCGCCCAGCATCCCCGGGCCTTCCTTTCACGATCTCCTGCTGGCGAGTCTCCCCGCTTTGCGGCAGCACGCGCTGGCGCTGACGCGCAACCACGCTGATGCCGAGGACCTGGTGCAGACGGCGATTACCAACGCCCTTGCGGCGCAGGCATCGTTCCAGCTGGGCACGAATTTTCGCGCCTGGATGACCCGCATCCTCCGCAACCGCTTCTTCTCCAACATCCGCAGCCGGCGCGAGACGGTGGATATCGACGACGCTCCGCCGTCGGCGCTGGGGCGCAGCGGTGGTCAGGAAGAGGGACTTGCCGTCCAGGAGTTGCGGCGCAACTTGGCCTGCCTGCCCGCGGACCAGCGCCTGGTGCTCATGATGATCACCGTCCAGGGCATGTCCTATGAAGAGGCATCCAACGAGCTGGGTGTCGCCGTCGGCACGCTGAAGTGCCGGGTCTTCCGGGCCCGCCAGCGGCTTCGGTCCTGGATGCTTGGCGAGGAGCCGGTCCTCGAAGTTTCCAAGCGCAGCACTGCGCGCAAAACCGTCTTCGTGCCCGACCGCGGCGTCCGGTTGGCTTAGGGCGGTGCCATGCACGAACACATCGAACCGCCAGAGGTGCACCCGGTCATGAAGCAGACCCCCGGGTCGCCGCGCCCCCGGCGCAAGTGCCCCTCCGACGCCGGCTTCGACGTTTGGCTGGGCCGCAGCCTGCAGGACTCCTACGGAGATGTGGCTGAGGAGCCGGTCCCGCGCGAGTTGCTGGAGCTAATCGCGCTCACCAATTCAACCACCTGAGCGCGAACGTCCGTAAGGCGAAGCAGCGCTCAGCGCTTGCCCCGGCCCTTCCCCTTCTTCGGGTCATAACCCCCGCCGCCGGGGCCCATCGGCTTCGGTCGCCAATCCTTCTTCGGCACCGCCTCGCGTAGCGAGCGGCCCGCCTGGTTCGGCAGCAGCGCGCTCCCGTCGACGGGGATGCCGAGTTCCAGCGCCTCGAGCCGCTTGATCTCGTCGCGGTACCGGCCGGCCGTCTCGAACTCCAGGTCGGCCGCCGCGGCGCGCATCTTCTTCTCCATCTCCACGATCGCCGAGCGCAGATCCTTGCCCACGAACTGTGCGGTGGCATCGCCCTCGACGGCCTCGACCGTCACATAGTCGCCCTGGCTGACGTCGCGCAGCACGTCGGCGATCTCGCGGCGGATGGTGGTCGGCGTGATCCCGTGCTCGGTGTTGAAGGCGATCTGCTTGTTGCGGCGACGCTCCGTCTCCTCCAGCGCCCGCTTCATGCTGTCGGTCATACGGTCGGCGTAGAGGATCACGCGGCCATCGGAGTTACGGGCGGCACGGCCGATCGTCTGGATCAGCGACGTGGTGCTGCGAAGGAAGCCTTCCTTGTCGGCATCCAGGATCGCGACCAGCCCGCATTCGGGTATATCCAGCCCCTCGCGCAGCAGGTTGATGCCGATAAGGGCATCGAACACCCCGCGGCGCAGGTCTCGGATGATCTCGATGCGCTCCAGCGTGTCGATGTCGCTGTGCAGGTAGCGGACGCGCACGCCCATCTCGGTCAGGTACTCGGTAAGCTGCTCGGCCATGCGCTTGGTCAACACCGTCACCAGCACGCGCAGGCCGTTCGCCGCCGATGCCTTCACCTCCGCCAGGAGGTCATCGACCTGGCCTTCGACAGGGCGGATGTCGCAGACGGGGTCCACGAGGCCGGTGGGGCGAATGACCTGTTCGGCGAAGGTGCCGCCGGTGCGCTCCATCTCCCAGGGGCCTGGAGTCGCGCTGACGAAAACCGTCTGCGGCCGGAAGCTTTCCCATTCCTCGAATTTGAGCGGCCGGTTGTCGATGCAGGAGGGCAGCCGGAAGCCGAAGTCGCTCAGGATGATCTTGCGCGCGAAGTCGCCGCGATACATGCCGCCGATCTGCGGCACGGTCACATGGCTCTCATCCACGACCAGAAGCGCGCCCTCGGGCAGGTATTCAAAGAGCGTCGGCGGCGGCTCGCCGGGATTGCGGCCGGAGAGGTAGCGGGAATAGTTCTCGATGCCTTTGCAGGAGCCCGTGGTCTCCATCATCTCGATGTCGAAGGTGGTGCGCTGGTCGAGCCGCTGGGCCTCGAGCAGCTTGCCCTCGGCCTCAAGCTCCCGCAGCCGGTCCTTCAGCTCGGTCTTGATGCGACCGATGGCCTGCTGGAGCGTCGGGCGGGGCGTGACGTAGTGGCTATTGGCATAGATCGAGACCTTCTCGAACTCGCTGGTGATCTCGCCGGTCAGCGGGTCGAATTCGCGCAGCGCCTCGATTTCGTCGCCGAAGAGGGAGATGCGCCAGGCGCGGTCATCGAGTTGGGCTGGCCAGACGTCGATGCTCTCGCCCCGGACCCGGAAGTTGCCGCGCTGGAAGGATGAGTCGTTGCGCCGGTACTGCTGCTCCACCAGCCCCTTGAGCAGCGCGTCGCGCGAGATGGAGCCGCCCGTCTCCAGCTTCACGACCATGTTGGAATAGGTCTCAACCGAGCCGATGCCGTAGATGCAGGAGACCGATGCGACGATCACCACGTCCCGCCGCTCCAGCAGCGCCTGGGTGGCGCTGTGGCGCATCCGGTCGATCTGCTCGTTGATCTGGCTGTCTTTTTCTATGTAGGTGTCCGTGCGCGGGACGTAGGCTTCCGGCTGGAAGTAGTTGTAGTAGCTGACGAAGTACTCGACCGCGTTGTCGGGGAAGAAGCTCTTCATCTCACCGTAGAGCTGCGCTGCCAGCGTCTTGTTGGGCGCCAGCACCAGCGTTGGCCGCTGTACGGATTCGATGACCTTGGCCATGGTAAAGGTCTTGCCCGAGCCGGTGACGCCCAGCAGGACCTGATCCCGCTCGGCGGCGTTTACGCCCTTGATGAGTTCCTCGATCGCGCGTGGCTGGTCTCCGTCGGGCTCGAAGGGGCTGACGACGCGCAACGGCTTGCCCCCCGTCGGCATCGGCTGACGGATCGGCTGGAAGAGCATGGGCATGACGAGGTTCATGCCGCTCATATAGGTGATGTGGGCCCGTCATGCAGCGGTGCAAAATCGATGCGGAAGTGTGATATCCTGGTTTGAACCGAGGATGACGCCGAATGCCCGAAGACGTGGACCCCGAAGACCTCTTCGTCACCGACGATGCCTATGCCGCGGGCCGCACCGCCTTCAAGGCGGGGGCGTCGGTGCTGGAAAACCCGATGGCTCAGACCGGCGATTGGGGGAAGGCGTGGTTTTCCGGCTGGCTCGATGCGCTGGCCGATGCCGTCACGGGGCATGACCGCGAGAAGCCCGGCTACGCCCGGCTGCTGCGGCGGGACCGCGCGGAGCCGTTCTAAGCCCGCGTGGCGCTTCAGAGCCTGTCGCGTATCCAGGCTCCGCGAGCGATGCGATAGAGCAGGTGCGGCCGCATCGGGTGGCCCTCAGGCAGGTTTGGGTGCTCGAACCCGCCATCGGCGACCATGCCGAGCTTATTCATCAGGGCTCGCGAAGGCGCATTGGCGGGAATGGTGAAGGCCACGATCTCCTGCAGGCGTAGCGGACCAAATCCCGCGGCAAGCGCCAGCCGGGCCGCCTCCTCGGCATAGCCCCGGCGATGATGGGCGGCCGCGATCCGCCAACCGATCTCCACGGCAGGCGCGAAGGGCATGGTCGGCGCGACGTTCAGCAAACCGACAAGGCCAATCAATCCCGGCTCGCCGCGTCGGAACACGCCCCAGAAGCCGAAGCCGTGCTGTTCGAAATGCGCCGCCAGGCGGGCGCGGAAGGCGTCGCTTTCTGGCGCGCCTAGGGGCTTGGCGAAATCTCGCATCACCACGGGATCTGCATTCAATGCGGCGAAATCGGCTGCGTCGTCGTCTTCCAATGGGCGCAGAAGCAGTCTCGGGCCTTGCAGGATCATGCCATTGCCCCCTCGCATCGGGTGAAGGTTCCGCGTAGATTCACGATGGAAGGAACGCAAGATGACCCCGATCAGCCTGGAGGCTATGGCAGCCAGCGTGCCCGATGGGGCGCTTCTGGCCCTTCCGCCCGACAATTCCCTTCCCTCAGTCGCGCTCGCCAAGGCGCTGATCCGGCGCGGCGCACGGAACCTGCGCCTGCTGGGCGTGCCGGTCTCCGGCTTCGCCACCGATATCCTGATCGGCGCGGGCTGCGTCGCCTCGGTGCAGACCAGCGCGGTGAGCCTGGGCGAGGCCGGCTTCGCGCCACGCTTCACGGCGGCGCTGAAGGCCGGAAAGATCACCATCCAGGACGCGACCTGCCCGGCCATCCACACCATGCTCCAGGCCTCCGAGAAGGGCGTGCCCTTCATGCCGCTGCGCGGGCTGATCGGCAGCGACATCCTGGCCAATCGCCCGGACTGGCGCGTGGTCGAGAGCCCCTTCGGGACCGGCGAGAAGATCGTGCTGCTGCCGGCGCTGAACCCCGATGTCGCCGCCTTCCACGGCGTGATGGCCGACAGCCACGGCAATATCTATGTCGGCCGCCGGCGCGAATGCGCCACGCTGGCCCATGCCAGCAAGCGCGCATTGGTGACGGTGGAGCGCGTGATCGAGGCCAATTTCCTCGAAGACGAGCGCATGGCGCCGGGCACCATCAACGCCACCTATATCAGCGCCTTCGCCATCGCCGCACGCGGCGCGCGGCCCGCGGCGCTGCTCGACGAATATGGCTTCGACGCCGATTACGTCGCGACCTATGCCCGCGCTGCCAAGACCGATGCGGGCTTCGCCGACTGGTGCGCGGAGCATGTCTTTGAATCCCAGGCGGTGGCCGCGGAATGAACTACCGTCCTGAGGAGTTGCTGGCGGTCACGCTGGCAAAGTTGATCCGTGCCGTGCCGACCGCGCATATCGCCGTCGGCGCCGCCTCGCCCATTCCGGCCGCCGCTTGCTGGCTGGTGGTCAAGCAGGGCGATCCGGTGCGGCTTTCGCTGCTGCATAAGCGCTCCGGCAACCCGTTTACCGAGGGCACGCGCGAGCTCTTCGACCTCACGGGCCAAGGCCGGATCGACCTGTTCTTCCTGGGTGGCGGCGAGATCGACGGGCAGGCCAATCTCAACCTCATCGGCACCGGCGGCTGGCCGGGTCGCGAGGTGCGCTTCCCCGGCAGCTTCGGCTCGGCCTTCATGTACTTCATGGCCGGCCGCACGATCCTGTTCCGCGAGGAGCATTCGCCGCGGGTGCTGGTGAAGCAGGTCGCGAACATCTCCGCGCCGGGCATCAGCGAGGCCGGCGTGTTCCGTCGCGGCCACGCACAGGCGCTGGTGACGGGGCGCTGCGTCTTCGCCTTCCATCCCGATCGCGGCCGCTTCTCGCTGGCCTCGGTGCACCCCGGCGAAACGGTCCAGAGCATCCGTGACATGACCGGCTTCGACTTCGACGTGGACGGCGACGTACCCGAAACCACCCCGCCGACCGATGCGGAACTTGCCCTGCTGCGCAGCACAATCTGCGACGAGATGCTGGAAACCTACCCCGATTTCTGCGCCCGGGTCTTCAATCGAAAGCAAGCCGCATGAACGACGCTCTCCCCATGGCCGAGGGCCGCGCGCTGGCTACGGGGCCCGGCGCGCTCTCCGGGCTGCGCATCGTGGACCTCACCCGCGTCCTCGGCGGGCCGTACTGCACCATGGTCCTCAGCGACCACGGGGCCGAGGTCATCAAGCTCGAACCGCCGCAGGGCGACGAGGTGCGGGACTGGGGCCCTCCTTTCGACGGGAACGGCGACGCCAGCTACTTCGTCGGCGTGAACCGCAACAAGCGGTCGGTCGGGCTCGACCTGTCCAAGCCGCAGGGCCGCGAGGTGCTGCTGCGCCTGCTCGAGGGCGCGGACATCCTGATCGAGAACTTCAAGCCGGGCAGCATGGAGAAGTGGGGTCTCGGCTTCGAGGCCGTGCTGTCCCAGCGGTTCCCGCGGCTGATCCATTGCCGCGTCTCCGGCTTCGGCGCGACCGGGCCGCTGGGTGGCTTTCCCGGCTACGACGCCATCCTGCAGGCGATGGTGGGCCTCATGTCCATCAACGGCACGGCAGACAGCGGACCGACCCGCCTCGGCACGCCTATCGTGGACATCGCGACCGGGCTGTTCAGCGCCATCGCCATCCTGATGGCGGTCGTGGAGCGGGAGAAATCCGGCCTCGGCCAGTATTGCGACATGACGCTGCACGATTGCGGCATGGCGCTGCTGCATCCGCATGCCGCGAACTTCTTCCTCAACGGCAAGCGGCCGATCGCCACGGGCAATCCGCATCCGAACCTGGCGCCCTACGCCAAGTTCACCACGAAGACCTGCGAGATCTTCGTGGGCTGCGGCAATGATCCGACCTTCCGGAAGTTCTGCGACTTCCTCGGGCTGGACGGGCTCGGCACCGATCCGCGCTTCGTCACCAACGGCCAGCGCGTGATCAACAAGCCGGCCCTGACCGAGATCCTCAACAAGCGCTTCGCGGACGAGGACGGGCACGACCTCTGCCAGCGCATGCTGGGCGCGGGGTTGCCGGCCGGTCCGGTGCTGGGCGTGGATGAGGCGATGGCCGCGGCGCATACCGCGCATCGCAACATGATCACCGAGAAGGACGGCTTCATCGGCCTGGGCACGCCGATCAAGCTCAGCCGCACGCCGGGCGGCACCCGCACAGCACCGCCGCGCTTTGCCCAGCACACGCAGGAGGTGCTGGCGAAGCACGGCTTCTCCGAGGAGGAGATCGCGCGGCTGGCCGAAGCCGGAGTTCTGGTGGAAAAGCGCCGGAAGTGACGCTGGCCGAAATCCGCGAGGCCGATGCGCCGCTGGAGACAGCGGCCATCTACGGTCGGCTGCGCGAAGCCTACGGGCTGCCGCTGGTGAACCTCATCTGGCGGCACTTCGCAGCGCTTCCGGGTGTCCTGCCCTGGGCATGGGAAACCGTGGCGCCGGCCATGCCGATGCTGCCCGCCGCGACGCAACGGGTCGCGGCCGCGCTGGAGCCGCTGCCCAGGTTGGCCATGGCGGACGACGCCGCGGCGCTTGCCACCCTCTACAACCGCGGCAATCTCAGCAACCTAATCCTGTTGACGGCGCTGCTGCGCGGCAAGCTAGGCGATGCGCAGGCGCCGGCCGCTCCGCCTCCTGCCATGCTGCCCGAACCCCCGCCCCTGCCCCGCCTTGACGCCCTGCCCGAGCCGGTTGCCCGCGCCGTCCGTGCCCTGGCCGCGATGCATGGGCATGAGGGTGGCGTGGTTCCGACCCTGTATCTGCATCTGGCGCATTGGCCGGCACTGCTGCCGCCGCTTTATGCGTCACTCTCGCCGTTGATGGCGACGGGGCGAATCCAGACGCTGCGCGACACCGCGCTCGCTGCCGCTTCCATCGAGGCGGATGCGCTGCGCCCCTATCTGGCCGCCCCAGTGGAGCCGTCAGCCGAGGCGCTGGTGGCCGCGCGCGCCGCGTTGAGATCCTTCACGAGCCGGGTAATTCCCGAAATGGTGGTAATCGGGTCGATGTTGTCCCCCACGTCGGTGATTGATTCAATCCTGTCGTAATTTTCGTGCCCTTAGAGACACAATCTCTCTCTAAACGAAATAATACCCCCTGATTTCATTTGCCTAGTGTCTGCCTGCCTGACAGACACTAGGCATCTGAATTTTCGGGGATCTTTATGCAGCGCAAACTTACTACCCTTGCCGCAGCGGCAGCTATTTCGCTTATGGCATTGCCTGCACGGGCAGATCTGTTCGACGTCAGTATCACGGTCAACGGTGTCACCCAGACACGCAGCTTCAGCTCCCTCGAAAATGCTTTGACCCTGCTGACCGGACCGGGCATCACCAGCCTGTTCCCCTCCTACCGGACCGGAACGGCATTGACCTCCGTCGTGAATTACGGCGGGCTTGTCCTGCCGATCACGGTGCCGGCGGGTACGACCACCGCCGTTCTGACCATTCCCGGCACGAATACCGGCGTTGCCTTCGCGGGCCAGACCTCCGGCCAAACCCAGAACCTCCTCCGCAACTTCTTCCAGGGCGCCGTCACCTCGGGCGATGTCATCGCCTCGCTCCCGGAATCGGTGCGCGCCACTTTGTCGCCGGATGTCCAGAACGCGCTCCGCGCTTCGCTGACCACGGTGCTTCAGACCGCCGTCGCGACAACCATCTCGGACCCGGTCGCCGGCAATCCCAGCGCCCTCATGCCGCAGATGGTCGCGGCGGATTATCTCGCCGGCATGGCGCCCTCCGGCTCACTTCTCGGGGTAAATGAGGCACGCGCCGGCGGCTTCCACTTCAGCGGCGGCCTCAATATCCTGGCCACGTCGAGCGGTGGCGCCGATACCCGCGTGCTGAGCGCGCCGCTGCGCGTCTCCTACTATATCCCGCGCACGGCCACCGAAATCTTCCTGGACGCCCCGATGTCCTACGCCGATATCGGCGGAACTTCGGTCTTTCAGGGCTCGGTCGGCATCGGCGTGCGCCAGCGCGTCTGGCATGGCGAGCGCTTCGAGTGGAACCTGACCCCGGCCTACCGCACGGGCATCGCCGGTTCGGAATCTTACGGCCGCGGCTCGCTTGCGCTGGGCGTCTCCCTCACCAGCGACCTGCGCTTCTCGCTGCCCGCCGACTACACCTTCGCCATCACCAACACCGCCGCCTACTACCAGACCGAGGCGTATAATTTTGGCGGCTTCAACATCAACTACAACCTTCAGAACCAGTACTACCGGAATGGCGTGACGCTCTCCCGCCCGCTCGGTGAGGTGTTCGGCCGGCCCCTTCAGGGCGGTCTGACCTTCGTGGATACCCGGGTCACCGGCGATCGGACGGCGGTTCCGGGGTGGCAGGAATACGGCGTGGTGCTCGCCACCGGCGGCCGTCTCCCCAGCCGCTTCACCGCGACCTTCATCAACGGACAGAACAACTTCCAGGCGTTCCGCTTTGGGCTTTCGACGGCGTTCTGATCCAGGGGGATCGAGGGGCTTCGTCCCCTCGATCCCCTCCTGGCTCAGACCTCCGAAGGCGCTGCCACTTCTTCCCGCAGCGCCTCAGCTTCACGCTTCAGCCGCTGATACGACCGCGTCGAGAAATATAGCATCCCGCCATAGACCAGCCCGCCCAGGGCCAGAGCCGCCCAGGGTTCGGTCACCAGGAAGGCGATGAACGCGCCTGTGCCCAGCAATAACGGCAGCACCATCTGCGCCGGCACCTTGAAGTTCTTGAAGGAAAAAGACGGCAGGGTGCTCACCATCAGCCCGCCGACCACGAAGAGCATGATCGCGCTGAAGACCGGATGGCGGATCACATGCGCGAAGCCAGGCCAGTCCCATTCGCCGAATGCGAGTGAGCCGAAGAGCGGCAGCAATGCCAGCCCCGCACCCGCCGGTGCCGGGACGCCGGTAAAGAAGTTGTAGGCGTAGGCGGGCTTCGATACCGGCACAGCCCCGGGCTCGGCGATGCTCGCCGCATTGAAGCGGGCCAGCCGCAGCGCGCTGCAGACGGCGAACATGATGCAGGGGATGAAGCCCATCGGCCCGGCGCCATGCAGCGTCCACAAATACAAGATCAGGCCGGGGGCCACGCCGAAGCACAGGAAGTCGCTCAGGCTGTCGAATTCCGCGCCGAAGCGGGACGTGCCCTTGAGCAGCCGGGCAATACGGCCGTCCAGGCCATCGATCACGGCCGCCACGACGATCAGCGCCGCCGCCTGAGGGAAGCGGTCCTCCAGGGCGAAACGGATCGCGACGAGGCCGGAGCAGAGGCCGATCATCGTCAGCAGGTTCGGGATCAGCCGGTTGAACGAGGGGCCACGGTAGCGGGGCCTCTGCCTGGGCGTGCCGAAGCGCCTGAGTCGGTAGCGCAAGCCGGGCTTCGTCGTCACACCGTTCCTCCCAAGGCGACACCCAGGGGCACAGCAAGGTCGGCTAGTATTGTCTCGCCGCCGATCATGGTCTGCCCGACCAGCACAGTCGGCTTCACGCCCTCGGGAAGGTAGACGTCGGTGCGGCTGCCGAAGCGGATAAGGCCGAAGCGCTCGCCGGCCAGGAGCTGGTCGCCCTCATTCACGTTGCAGACGATGCGTCGGGCGATGAGGCCGGCGATCTGCACGCAGCCGAGCTGGCGGCCATCGGGCAGATCGAAGCGGAGCGCGTTGCGCTCGTTTTCCTCGGAGGCCTTGTCCACACTGGCGTCGAGGAACTTGCCGGGACGGTAGGAGATGCGGCTGATCCGGCCCTGCACGGGGCTGCGATTCACATGCACGTCCATCACCGAGAGGAAGATCGCCACGCGCCAGCGCGGCGCCGCACCCATCTCCAGCTCGACCGGCGGGATCGCGGGGCCGACGAGGACGACCTTGCCGTCGGCGGGCGCCAGGACGAGGTCGCGGACGGGCGGATGCACGCGCTTGGGGTCGCGGAAGAAGTAGAGGCAGAAGGCCGTGAAGGCCGCGCCCAGCCAGAACAGCCAGGCGCCGAAGATCAGGCCACCGACCAGCGCGACGGCGGCGCCGCCATAGATGAAGGGACGGCCCGCGGGGTGTGGCGGGGCGAGGACGAGGGAGAGGCTGTTTACGAGGGACATTTCTGGCAGTTTATCCTCTGTTCACACATCTGCGGCAAGTTGTGCCGGCATGATCACTCTTGGCCCCTTTGCTGTCGGACGCGACGGCACCCTCTCCCCGCGCGAGCCTGGGCTGAGGCCCGCGCTGCGCTTCGCCTGGCGCGGCCGAAGCTGCGAGGCGCTGATGCTGGACGGCGAAATCCGCCTGCGCGCCATGGCCGGACGCATTCCCTCCACAGCGGAAAAGAACGCGGATCGCGCGGGAACGTTGCGCCAGGTGGCAACCCTGCCGCCGGACCTGCCGGCGGGCTGGCGGCTGCGCCTGACGGCAGATCACCGGCTATCGCTGGAGACGGAAACGCCGCCGCGCGGCACCGCCGTGGGCATGCTCGGCGAGATGGTACGCTTCGCGATAGCGCTCGACCCCTATCTGGACCGGCTGGAAGCGGCGGGTGCCTCGGGCTGGGGCAGCGTGAAGACCTGACCGGGGTAGATCAGGTTCGCGTTGCGGATCTGGTCGCGGTTGGCCGCGAAGATGAGGGTGTAGCGGACACCCTCGCCATAGGTGCCGCGCGCGATGCGCCAGAGGTTGTGGCCGGGCTGGACGATGTGCCGCGCCTCGGTCGCGCTCTCAAGAACCGCGGAGGGCGGATCTCGCTGGAAAGGCTGCTCGACGCGGGCAAGAACCTGTCCTTGCGGGCCGATCTGGTCAGCGCGGAGGGTGTGACGGCCGACGCTCGGCTGGGGCGCTGGCGAGTGGCTCCAGCGTCCCTGCCCATCGGCCACGACTTCGCCCGTGGGCGCCTCGTCGATGTAGAGGCGAAGCCGGGCGCCTGGGGGTGCGGCACCCGCGAAACGCATGCCTGCCGAACCCGCGTAATCCACGAGGTCGAGCGAGAGCCGCGCCCCGGCGGGGGCCTGAAGCACACGGATCGGCGCTTCTACGCCCGGAGCGTGAAGGAGGAGGGCCAAAGGCGCGTCGGCGGGCTCCGGCAGCGCATCGGTCGCGGAGGGCCGCGCCTCGGCCGTCATGACCAGCGCGGTATTGGGAACCAGGAGCACCACGCTGGCCTCGCCTGGCTGCGGCTCGCCCCCTGGCAGGCGCATGAGCAGCGTAAGTTCGCGCGCGCCGGGTGCCAGCGGAGTTTCCGGAAGGATCACCCACTCGCCACGGGAATCCGCCCTGCCCCGGCCGATCTCGCGACCGTTCTCGAGCAGTATGACCTCGGCGCCGGGTGCGGCGCGGCCGGCAGTCACCAGGGCGCCGCGGTTGCCGACGCGCGCTACGTCGAAGCGTGGCGGCTCCGGGCGCGGGCGCGCGGCGGCGGGCAACTCGGCTGCCGGGCGAGCGGCGGTAATGGGTGCGGCTTCAGTTCGCTCCGGTCCAGTATCGGACCTGTCCACAAGCGCTGTCCTGGCTCGTGCAGGTTCGGGTGACGGGGAAAGGGGTTCGGCCAGACGGCTCGCAGCGGGAGGCTCGCTGCGTGAAGGCGGTGACGCAAGGGTCGGCTGCACGGAAGCATCCCCGTGCCCGAGCTCGAGGACACCGCCAAACCAGGCGCCCAGCAGGAGCAGCGCTCCCGCTACGGCGAACATTCCGAACCGGCTCAAGCCTGGACTCCGCGCTGCCTCAGCAAAAAGTAATTAAACGCAAGCACGTCCCGCGTCCACGGCGATGAGCACTTTCCACCCTTTCAAGACTGATCTGGCGCATTTTTTCTGGCCAGCAGCTCAGCCATACCTCGCCAGAACGTCATCTCACGCACCGTCGCCAGCCAGACGTGGTCCGGCGAGGCGCAGCGCCAGCAGAAGCAAGGCGAGCGGCGCCAGCGATACAGCCCAGTCTGCCGGCGCGCCCCGCGCCAGGATCGGGCCGGAGAGCAACGCCGCCAGCAACATCGCGAGGGGAAGACGCGCGGATTTCGGAGCCTTCCCGCCACACGCGATCTGCTGCCCGCAAGCCGCTGCGGCTAGGATGAGGGCGAGAAACGTCCAGGGTCCGGCAAATCCAGCGGCCCAGAGCCCGGCAGGCAGGGCCAGGGAGCTCGCGGCGGGCATCCAGGATGCGGCGGCGCCGATCATCGCCAGCGGCACGATCAGCCCGAACGCCAGGATCACCGGGGCCGCCCGCAGGAGGTCGGCGTGGTCCGTCGGCGCGCCGCCCATCCACCAGCCGCAGGCAAGCGCGGCCAGAGCCGTCAGCGCGGCCGCGATCCAGCGCAAGGCAACGAAGGCGAGCGGTGCTGCCAGGATCAATGCCGCAAGGGCCACCATCGGCACGCGCTCAGCCAATTGGCGGGGCGAGCCGTTCACCACGCCAAGCATGAGCGTGACGCCGATCAGCGCTCCCAGCGGCAAGGCGAGCCCGGCGAGCGCGGGCTTTCGGCGGAACAGCCCGGCCCAGACCAGCGCGGCGGCCAGCGCCGCGGCCGGGCACAGCCAGAGGGATTCGAAGAACATCGCCGCACCTTGCCCGATGCCCCCTGCCCGCCGCTATGCTCGATCGCGGTCCAGGAGAGCGGCATGTCGGAGACTCGGGTGAAAGTCTGGGACGGTTGGGTGCGGCTGGTGCACTGGCTCATCGTGATTCTGATCCCCGTCTCCTACTTCACCGCACGGGCGGGGCAGATGGAATGGCACATGCGCTCCGGCTTCGTGCTGCTGACCCTGGTGATCTTCCGCGTGTGCTGGGGTCTCGTCGGCTCGCATACGGCGCGCTTCTCGCGCTTCCTCCGCTCGCCCTTCGCCGCACTCGCGCATCTGCGCCACATGCGCAGGGGCCCGGACCTCGAGATCGGCCACAATGCGGCGGGCGGGTGGATGGCGGTGCTGATGCTCGCCTTGCTGGCGACCCAGGCCGTGACCGGACTCTTCACCGACGATCAGATCTTCACTCAAGGCCCCCTGGCGAAACGGGCCAGCCCGGAGGTCTCGGACTGGGCGAGTTACCTGCACCTTCGCACGATCAACATCCTGCTCGCCGCTATCGCGCTGCATGTGCTCGCCATCGTCTGGTACCGCATCCGGCTGGGACACAACCTGATCGGGCCTATGGTCACGGGCCATAAGGCCTTGCCCGGCGACACGGCCGCGCCGCGCCTCGGCCATCCGGTGCTGGCGCTGGTCCTGCTCGCCGCGAGCGGCATGCTGGTCGGCTGGATCTGGAGCCTGGGAACTTAGCACCGACCGCCCGCTGGCCTCCGTCTTGCAAGGTTTCCCCGAACCTTCAGTCCGGATGAGCCCTGCATGACATTGAATCCCCTGTCCCGCCGCGACCTGCTGGCCGTGGCCGCTGCTGCTGGCGCCTCCGGCATGCCTGCCCCTTGGGCTGGGGGCGACGCTTACGCCCAAACTCCGGGCGAGCGCGTGATTCGTTACGGCATCTCGATGGCCGATATTCCGCAGACCACCGGCCAGCCCGACCGCGGGGCCGGCGCCTACCAGTTCACCGGCTACACCATCTACGACCCGCTCGTGGCCTGGGAAATGGATGTCTCCGACCGTCCCGGCAAGCTCGTCCCCGGCCTCGCGACCAGTTGGGAGGCCGATCCCTCGGATCGCAAGAAGTGGGTCTTCCGGCTGCGGCAGGGCGTGAAATTCCATGACGGCAGCGACTTCGACGCCGATGCCGTCATCTGGAATTTCGAGAAGGTGCTGAACCCGCAGGCGCCGCATTTCGACAACCGCCAGGCCGCCCAGGTTCGCCCCCGCCTGCCGAGCGTGGCGAGCTGGCGCAAGGTCGACGCGCTCACCGTCGAGGTCACGACCCGCGCGGTGGACAGCATCTTCCCCTATCAGATGCTGTGGTTCCTCATCTCCTCTCCGGCGCAGTTCGAGAAGCTGGGCCGCAGCTGGGAGCGTTTCGCCAGCGAGCCCTCCGGGACCGGCCCCTTCCGCCTTGCGCGCCTGGTCCCGCGGGAGCGCGCCGAGCTGGTGAAGAACACCGGCTACTGGAACCCCGCGCGCATGCCCAAGGTGGACCGCATCGTGCTGGTCGTCGCGCCCGAGGACACCACGCGCACCAATGCTCTGCTGACGGGGCAGGTGGACTTCATCGAGACCCCCTCGCCCGACCTCGTGCCGCGGCTGCGCGCTTCCGGCGCGCGGATCATCGAGAACGTGACGCCGCATGTCTGGAACTACCATCTGAGCCTGCTGGAAGGCTCGCCCTGGCGCGACCTGAAGCTCCGGCAGGCGGCCAACCTCGCCATCAACCGCGATGAGATCGTCACGCTGATGAACGGGCTGGCCAAGCCGGCGGTGGGCGTGGTTGACCCGACCTCGCCATGGTTCGGCAACCCGACCTTCCGCATCACCCATGATCCCGACCGCGCGCGCCGGCTGGTGCAGGAGGCCGGCTTCTCCCGCGCCAATCCGCTGCGTACCAAGTTCCTGGTGCCGACCGGCGGCTCGGGACAGATGCTGTCCATGCCGATCAACGAGTACATCCAGTCGGCCTACCGCGAGGTCGGCATGGAGATCGAATTCGTGCCGGTGGAGCTGGAGGTGTCCTACACCTGCTGGCGCCAGGGTGCCGCCGGCGACATCGCGCGGCAGGGCAACATCACCGCGAACAACGTCGCCTATGTGACCTCGGATCCGTTGTATGCGCTGATCCGCTTCTTCCACTCCGCCCAGATCTCGCCGCGCGGCGTGAACTGGAGCCACTACCGCGATGCGGAGATGGACCGGCTCATCGACGAAGCGACGAGCAACTTCGATCCGGCGGCGGTGGACCGGCTGATGGCCCAGGTGCACCAGAAGGCGGTGGACGAGGCGCTGCTGGTCTTCGTGGTCCACGACACGAACCCGCATGCCGCGGGGCGGAACGTGCGCGGCTACACCCAGGCCCAGCATTGGTTCCAGGACCTCACGACCCTGTCCTAACCAACGGTTACGCCGATATCCGGGGCCTCAGCGAGGTCCCGGCGAGAATGATCGCTCCGAGCGCGACGAACGCTCCCGCCAGCGTACAGACGCCGGTCCAGCCCGCCACGCTCCAGGCATAGACGCCGACGAAGGAGCCGAAGGCGCCGCCGCTGAAGACCGCCACCATATAGACGGTGTTGAGCCGGGCACGGATGTCGTCGCCCAACCCGAAGATGCGGACCTGGTTCGCGACCTGCCCGCTCTGCATGCCGAAGTCGAGCAGGTTCACCGCGACGACAAGCGCGATCACGGACACGCTGCCGGCGGTACCCGCGACCAGAAAGGCGGCGACGACGCAGGCGAGCGCGCCGGCGTTGATCGCATCCGGTCCGAAGCGGTCGGCGAGCCGGCCTCCCATCGGCGCCAGGACGGCACCCGGTGCGCCCCACAATCCGAAGAGCCCGACCGCCGCCGCGCCATAGCCGAAATGCGGCGTCGCCAGATGGAAGGCCAGCGTCGCCCAGAAGGCGGAGAAGGCACCGAAGATGCAGAAGCCGAGCGCGGCCGATATCCGCAGGGCGCGATGCGCCAGCAGGCCGGGCAGCGAGGCCAGGAGGGCCGGATAGCTCCGGCGCCGGCTTGCCGGGACATGGGCCGGCATGAAGGCGGGCAGCGCCAGGAAAAGGATCGCGGTCAGGATGGCGGCGAAGAGGTAGGAGGCCCGCCAGCTGCCCGCGGCCGTCGCCACCGCTCCGGACACCGTCCGCGACAGCAGGATGCCGAGGATCAGGCCGGTCTGCAGCATGCCGATCACGCGGCCGCGCCGTTGCACCGGGACCATGGAGGCGCCGATCGGGATCAGGATCTGCGGGACGACGGTGGCGGCCGCAATCACCGCGCTCGCCACGACCAGCGCGCCCACAACCGGGACGACGGCGGCGCCCAGCAATCCCAGCGTGGTGACGGCCATGAGCCAGCGCACCAGCCGGCGGGGCGCGACCATATCCGCCAGCGGTACCACCAGCAGGATGCCGAGCGCGTATCCCAGCTGCGCCGCGACCGCGACGCCGCCGGCGACGCGCTCGGGCACGCCGAAGCTCTGCGCCATGGCGTCGAGCAGAGGCTGGCAGATGTAGATATTGCCAACCATGACGCCGCAGGCCGCCGCCATCATCGGCAGGGTGCCGCGTCGGACGCCGGGCATCAGCTCGCCGCCGGGGCCGGCTGGCGATTCGCTTTGCGGCATGCGGGGACTCGTTGTCTGTGAGGAAATCGGGTGGTCAGGTGCTGCTGATCGCCGGCTCGAGGCTGATGTTCTTCGCCGCCGCATGGCCGGGATTCCGGAACCGCAGCTCGTTGTCCGGCGCCTCGCCCATGCCGAACAGCTCCTGCCGGGTCGTGCAGGTCACGGCCACGACGGGCTTCGCGACCGCCTCCGTCAGGAAGCGGCGCACCACGCCCTCCAACTCGAGCGTGTCGCGCATGGAGCGCCATTCGGCGGCCTCGATGTCGTCCAGGAAAACCGAGAGGATTCCCGGCAGCTTGCCCGAAAGCCGCACCGCCGCCGTGGTGGCGAGGCGGCGCTTCACGGCCTGCGCGATGTCGTTCTCGCGCCCCGCGCGCGCCGCCATCACCAGCACGCTGCCGCTTGCGGGATCGGCCGTGACGGCGAGATGCGCCTCCACGCCGAAGACCTGACGCAGCCGGGCCGGAAGGGCGCGCTGCGGGTCGCTCGCGGCCTGGGCGCCGGCCAGCACCAGCGGGTCCAGCTTCAGCACCGCATCGGCGCTGGAATCCTGGCGGCGCTCGTCGGCCAGCATTGCGGAGATCCGGCCGTGCAAATCAGCGAGTTGGGTTTCGTGCGTCACGCCCTCGGGCAGGGTCATCTTCAGGATGTAGCGGCCGGGATGCGCGGCGAGCCAAGTCTGCAGTTCCGGGTTCACGCGGTCGACGAGGCTGGCCCAGTCGCCCTTGTGCAACGGGCGGCCCTCCTCGGCGGAGACAGTTTCGCAGACCACCTCGGCCGTCGCGCCGCCACGATGGATCAGCAGATCGTGGCCGGTGCCATGCAGGATGCCGTCGAAGCGCACGTCGAAGCCGCGCCCGCGCAGCAGCGCAGCCGTGCGGACGAGGTGGAAGAGCGGAATCAGCGTAGCCTTGCCGGTCAGCCCCTCGCCGACCAGCGCCTTGAGCCGAGCGCGCGGCCCTTCGGGAAGGGATTTCGCCAGCGCCGCCGCCTCACGGGCAAAGCCCAGCACGCGGCGTTCGGCCCTTCCGGCCTTGGCAAGCAGTTCCGGCTTGGTGAGGCGCGCCAGGATCAGCTCAAGCGCATGGCGCTGCTGCAAGGCGCGGCCCGAGAGCGAACCCGGCTGCGCCCGCGCACCCAGGTCCTTTACGCGATTGCGCCAGGTAGCCGCGCCCGCAAGGGTGACGAAAGCCTTCAGGGCCGTCGTGTCAGTCTTGAGCTCGGCGGGGGACATCGCCGGAGAGGCTATAGGAATCATTCCGAGGCCTCAATGCGTCATAAGCGGGGCAGCCGGCCGAACCGGGGCGCGTCGGGGTTCTGGGCACGGTGGCGCAGCAGGTGGTCGGCCAAGACGCAGGCCAGCATCGCCTCGCCTACCGGCACGGCGCGGATGCCGACACAAGGATCGTGCCGGCCCTTGGTGAGGATTTCGGTGTTTTGTCCCGTCATCGTCACGGCCTGGCGCGGCGTGAGAATGGAACTGGTCGGCTTCACCGCGAAGCGCGCGATGATGGGCTGGCCGGTGGAAATCCCGCCGAGCATGCCGCCGGCGTGATTGGCCATGAACTCGACTGTTCCGTCCTGGCGCACCCGCGTCTCATCGGCATTCTCTTCGCCGGAAAGGGTGGCAGCGGCAAAGCCATCGCCGATCTCCACACCCTTCACGGCGTTGATCGACATCAGCGCGGCGGCGATATCGGCGTCGAGCTTGCCGTAGATGGGCGCGCCGAGGCCCACCGGAACGCCCTCGGCCTGCACCTCGATCACGGCGCCGATGCTCGATCCGGCCTTGCGCACGGCGGAAAGCTGGGCTTCCCAGCGTTCGGCTGTGGCCGCATCCGGGCACCAGAATTCGTTGCGCGCCACCTCGGCCCAGTCCCAAGCGCTGCGGTCCACGCGATCCGCGCCAATCTGTACCAGAGCGCCGCGGATGGTCACCTCCTCGCCCAGCACGAGCCGCGCGATCGCCCCGGCGGCCACGCGCATCGCCGTCTCGCGCGCCGAGGCACGACCGCCGCCGCGATAGTCGCGGATGCCGTATTTCCACTCATAGGCGATGTCGGCATGGCCGGGGCGGAAGCTACTGGCGATCTCGCCGTAGTCCTTGGAGCGCTGGTCCTGGTTCTCGATCTGCAGCGCGATGGGCGTGCCCGTCGTGCGTCCTTCGAAGACGCCGGAGAGGATGCGGACCTGGTCCGGTTCCTGCCTCTGCGTCACGAACTTGGAGGTGCCGGGGCGGCGCTTGTCCAGGAAGGGCTGGATCCAGGCCTCCTCCAGCGGCAGCCCGGGCGGGCAGCCGTCCACGACACAGCCGATCGCGGGCCCATGGCTTTCGCCCCAGGTGGTCACGCGGAAGAGATGGCCGAAGGTGTTGTGGCTCATGGCAGGACCGCACCTAGCCCAGAGCGCCCTGCTGCGCTACCGCGCTGGCATGGATCGATTGCGGCGCCTCCTGCTGGGATGCCTGCTGCTGGCCCCGCTTCAGGCGGAGGCGCAGCAGGCGGAGGCGACGACGAATCTGTGCCGCCTCTACCCGCGCGACGGCGAGCATGCGGGATGCGGCCTCTGCGGCGGCCCGGGCTGGCGAAAGCCGGACGGCCGCTGCGCCCGCTGGAACGATGTGGGCCCACCGGATTGCCGCGCGTTGCGGCGGGAACTGGCGGAGCCCGCGCGCTGCGCGAGGCAGCGGAATCGCGGACAGGAAGTGGCGCGTTAGGCTGGGGGCTAGCCCTTCTCGATCGTCAGGTCCGGCGCATCGGGGTGCTTCATGCCGACGATGTGGTAGCCGCAATCGACATGGTGCACCTCGCCGGAGACGCCGGTGGACAGCGGCGAGAGCAGATAGAGCCCGGCGCCGCCGACCTCATCCAGTCCGACATTCCGCTGCATCGGCGAATTGTACTGGTTCCATTTCAGGATGTAGCGGAAGTCGCCGATGCCGCTGGCCGCCAGGGTCTTGATCGGACCGGCGCTGATCGCGTTGACCCGGATGCCCTCGGGGCCGAGGTCGGCCGCCATGTAGCGCACGCTGGCTTCCAGCGCCGCCTTGGCCACGCCCATCACATTGTAGTGCGGCACCCATTTCTCGGCGCCGAGGTAGCTCAGCGTGAGCAGCGAACCGCCCTCGCTCATCAATGCCGCCGCCCGGCGGCCGGTGGCCGCGAAGGAGAAGCAGGAGATGTCGAGCGCCTGGAGGAAGGCCTCGCGCGGGGTGTCGATGAAGCGGCCGCGCAGGTACTGCTTGTCCGCGAAGCCTATCGCATGGACGAAGAAGTCGAGCTTGCCCCAGCGCTCCTCGATGGCACCGAAAGCGGCGTCCATGTCCTCGTCGCTGGACACGTCGCAGGGGATCACGATGTCGCTGTCCACGCTGGCGGCGAGCGGGCGCACGCGCTTTCCCAGCGCCTCGCCCTGGTAAGTAAAGGCCAACTCGGCACCTTGAGCCGCGCAGGCCCGAGCGATGGCCCAGGCGATCGAGCGGTCGTTCGCAACGCCCATGATGAGGCCTCTGCGGCCCTGCATCAACGTGCCGGTGGGCAGAGCGGGCGCGGCTGCGTCTTCCTTCATGGTGTTCCGTGTTCTCGCGCGGGGTTGGTCCGTCGCAGGTTGCGGGGGTTAAGTTGTGGTGGCACATGCCCCACAACCGGGCAAGGCCTCAAAGGGATATCACCATGGTCGACTCCAGCGATCCCTACGTCATCTTCGCGGAATGGCTGGCCGAGGCGACGAAATCCGAGCCGAACGATCCGAACGCGCTCTGCCTGGCCACCGCCACGCCCGATGGGCGGCCCTCGGCGCGAATGGTGCTGCTGAAGGACCAGGATGACCGCGGCTTCGTGTTCTATACCAATCTCGAATCGCGCAAGGGCGGCGAGCTCGCGGGCAATCCCCATGCCGCGCTCTGCTTCCACTGGAAGACGCTGCGGCGCAGCGTGCGGGTCGAGGGTGCGGTGGAGCCGGTGAGCCTCGAGGAGGCGGATGCCTACTACGCCTCGCGCCCGCGCGGGTCGCGGATCGGGGCCTGGGCCTCGCGCCAATCCCGCCCGCTCGAGAGCCGTTTCGCGCTGGAGAAGGCAGTCGCGGAATACACCCTGAAATTCGGTATCGGCGAGATCCCGCGCCCGGATTTCTGGTCCGGCTTCCGCCTGCGGCCCGAGCGGATCGAGTTCTGGCGCGACATGCCCTTCCGCCTGCATGAGCGGCGCGTTTTCCTGCTTGATGGCTTTGGCGGCGAGACGCCGGTCTGGCGGCAGGAAACCCTGTATCCCTGATGGCCGTCCCCGCCGATCAGGCTGAGGCCGCCGCCTTCCTCGCCGGATTGACCGGCGAAGGGGTGGCCGAGACGCATATCTCGGCGATTTATCTTGGCCCCGACGAGGCGCTGAAGCTCAAGAAGGCGGTGGATATCGGCTTCCTCGATTTCACGCGGCTAGCGGAGCGTGAGCGGCTGATCCGCCGGGAGCATGCGCTGAACGCGCCGCATGCGCCGGGCCTCTACCTCGGCGTGGAGCCCATCACCCGCGGCCCAGACGGCGCGCTGCGCCTCGGCGGGGAAGGCGAGGCGGTGGAATGGGTGCTGCGCATGCGCCGACTACCGCCTGAAGCCTTCCTCGGCGACGGGCCCCTGGATCCCGCGCTGCTGGACCCTATGGCCGATGCGGTCGTGGCGCTGCACGCGGCCGCTCCGCACGAGGAGGGCAATGGCGACATGACCCGCGTCATCACCGGCAATCGCGATGCCGGGCTCGCCGCCGGGCTGCCGCGCGAGCGCGTGCTGGAATGGGAGCGCGCAGCCCTGGCCGCCCACGCCGCCCTTGTACCCTGGCTCGCCGCGCGCGCCGCAGCGGGCTTCCGGCGCCGTTGCCATGGCGACCTGCATCTTGGGAACCTCTGCCTCATCGAGGGCCAGCCCCGGCCCTTCGACGCGCTGGAATTCGATGAGGCGCTGGCTACCATCGATGTCGGCTACGACCTCGCCTTCCTGTTGATGGACCTCGTCGCGCGGCACGGGCGAGCGCCGGCCAACCGCGTGCTGAACCGCTACCTCGCCCGCACCGGCGACGTCGCGCTGGTGCGCGGCCTGCCGCTCTGGCTCTCGTTGCGCGCCTTCATCCGCGCGCATGTCACGGCGCGGGTTGGCCAGGATGGGATGCCGCTGCTGAATGCCGCGGCGAGTTACCTGGACCCCGCGCCCCCGCCGCGCCTCGTCGCGATCGGGGGGCTGCAGGGCACGGGGAAGTCGGTGTTGGCGCGGGACTTGGCGCCCGATCTCGGCGCCGCTCCGGGTGCGGTGCTGCTGCGCAGCGACGAAATCCGCAAGCGTCGTGCCGGCGTCCTGCCCGAGACGCGATTGCCGGGAAGCGCCTATGCGCCAGAGGAAAGCCAAGCCGTCTTCGCCGAGCTGAACGACCTTGCGCGGATCGCGCTCGATGCCGGGCACTCCGTCATCGCCGACGCGGTTTTCCAACGCGCTTTGGAGCGTGACACCCTGGCCGCGGTTTGCGCGCACTTCCATGGCATCTGGCTCGAGGCGCCGCTCGACATCCTGCGCCGGCGGGTCGCGGCCAGAACAGGCGATGCTTCCGACGCCACCATTCCGGTGCTGGAAGCCGCCGCGCTGCGCGAGACCGGCCCTATCGCGTGGGCGCGAATAAATGCCATGGCGGCGCCGGAGCCGGTTGCGCGTAAGATACTGGACTTGCCGCCGCTCACTTCGCCATAAGCGCTACGGAACAATCGGTTGAGGGATCACACCATGGCCTATCGCCGCCTGCTGCTGCCCATGACAGGAACCGCCGCGGGAGAAGCCGCGCTGGCAACCGCGCTGCTCGTGGCCCGAATTTGGGGCGCGCATGTCCACTGCCTGCACGTGCGCGTCGACGCACGCGACGTGGCGCCGCTGGCCGGCGAAGGCCTGTCGGGCGCCATGATCGAGGAGATGATGGCCGCGACGGAACGCGAAAGCGGCGATCGCGCCGGCCGCGTCCGTGCGCTGTTCGAGCGCTTCGCTGCCACCGCGGGCGACATTACCATCGCCGAGTCGGCCGATACCGCGCTGAAGTCCGGCGGGCCCACCCTCTCGTTCGAGTCCATCGCGGGACGTGAAGAGGATGTCGTGGCTCAGCAGTCGCGACTCTATGACATGGCCGTCGTGCCGCATCCGGAAGGCGCTGAGGATGTCAGCAGTTCCGACGCGCTGCATGCCGTCCTCTTCGACAGCGGCCGCCCCATCCTGATCGCGCCCCGCGTGGCGCCGACGAGCATCGGCACGCGCGTCTGCTGCGCCTGGAACGGCTCGGCCGAATCCGCTGCCGCCATGGCCGCCGCCCTGCCCTGGCTGCACCGTGCCGATGCGCGCCGCATCCTCTACGCGGATGAGTACCAGCGCCGCGGACCGAAGGTGGAGGGCATCCTCGCCTATCTGCATTGGCATGAGATCAGCGCCGAGGCGGTGCAGTTCAAGCCGATGACCAAGGATGTCGGCGCCGGACTGCTCGGTTCGGTGCGCGACTTCCAGGCGGACCTGCTGTGCATGGGCGCCTACAGCCATTCGCGGCTGCGCCAGCTCATCCTCGGCGGCGTCACGCGGCACGTGCTGGAAAACAGCGACGTGCCCGTCCTGATGTGCCGGTAAGGCTGTTCGGCCAGCGAAGGAACATCTCGCCGGCTATCTGGACGCTCTGAGCCGCGGCTGGTCGCCCGACAATCACCGCCCCGAGACCGCGGCGGAGCAGATCGCGACGATCGTCCGCGACGCCCAGCCGCGTCATCCTCGTAAATGGAGGCGTGCTGGTCGTAAGGCCTACTTCCAACCCGGCTGGTGCCAGTGGCAGCCTGAGGTGAGCCGAACGTACCCGTCCTATCGCGGAACGCCGCAGCCGCGCAGATTGCGGGCATGACGATTCCCCTCGCCGCCTTTCTCTGCCTGATCATGGTCGGCACCTCGTTGCTTTCCGGCATCTTCGGCATGGCCGGCGGCCTGATCCTCGTGGGCGTACTACTGGCGATCATGCCTCTCCCGGACGCCATGGCGTTGCATGCGATCACGCAGATCGGCTCCAACGGCTGGCGCAGTATCCTCTGGTTCCGCTACGTGCGCTGGCGCAGCGTCGGCCCCTACCTCGCGGGCAATGTCCTCGCCACCGCCGCCTGGGCCACCGTGCAGTTCATCCCCGATAAGCCCTGGGCGCTGATCGGCCTCGGCGCCAGCCCCTTCCTGGTGCAACTGCTGCCGCGCGGGATGAAGCCAAATCCCGAGAGCATCCCCCAGGGACTGGCCTATGGCGGCGCCTGCATGGGGCTGATGCTGATCACCGGCGTCTCGGGTCCGCTGGCCGATACCTTCTTCCTCGGCAACGGCACGCTGGACCGGCGCCAGATCGTCGCCACCAAGGCCTTCTGCCAGGTCGTGAGTCATGCGCTGAAGTTCGTCTATTTCAGCCAGCTCATCCCCAATTCCGGTAGCGTCTCGGTCTGGCTCGCTGTCATGGGCGTCGCGGCCTCGATGACGGGCACCACGCTGGCGCGCCGCGTGCTGGACGCGATGACCGATAGTAATTTCCGTCGCTGGTCGCGCTGGATTATAATCGTCGTCGGGATCTTCTATCTGGCCCAGGGAAGCTGGCTGCTGATCTCCGGATGGAGCAACCCATGAGCAATCCCATCGTCCACGCCCTCGTGCTCGACATGATCGAGTGGCTCGAACGCACGCCGCGCCCCTATGCAGAGGCCATCGAGGCCTGGCGCACCTCCTGCCCGCGCCTCACGGTCTGGGAGGATGCGATGGAGGAAGGGCTGATCGCCAGCCGCCGCCGCGCCGACGGCGAGCTCTGCGTCGTGGCGACCGAGTTGGGGCTGTCGCACCTTCGCGAGCGTCATCATCGGGCTGAATGTCGCTGATCCATTCGGCTGCATGGCGGAAGGCCACCCCGATCGACTATCTCAACCCTCGAAGCCACAAACCGGCTCACGGGATCACGACTATGATCGACATCCGCCCCTTCGACACCCTCGGCCACGCCGACCACGGCTGGTTGAATGCCCGCCACCACTTCTCTTTCGCGAACTACCATGACGCCGGCCGCATGGGCTGGGGCCGCCTGCGCGTCTGGAACGATGACGAGATCGCCGCCGGCAACGGCTTCGACCCGCATCCCCACCGCGACATGGAGATCATCACCTATGTCCGCGAAGGCGCGATCACCCACCGCGACAACCTCGGCAACGAGGGCCGCACCGAGGCGGGCGACGTGCAGATCATGTCCGCCGGCACCGGCGTGACGCATAGCGAGTACAACCTCGAGCCGACCACGACCAAGATCTTCCAGATCTGGATCATGCCGGACACGCGCGGCGCCAAGCCGCACTGGGGTGCGAAGAGCTTCCCCAAGGCCATTGGCGAGGCGAAGTTCGAGGTGCTGGCCGGCGGCCGCGAAGGCGACGTGGAAGGCGGCGCGCTGCCCATCAATGCCGATGCGGCGGTGATGGCGACGACGCTCTCCAAGGGCCAGGAGCTGCGCCTGACGCTGAAGCCGGGCCGCGCTGCATATTTGGTGGCGGCGAAGGGCAGCGCCCAGGTGAACGGGGTCGCGCTGAACCCGCGCGACGGCGCCGCGATCGAGGACGAGGGCGAAATCGTCATCGTCGCCAATGACGAGGCTGAGCTCGTGCTGGTCGAAGTGGCCGCCTGACGAGAAGGGTGCGAGGGGCTTTGCCCCTCCGCTTTCCTTTTAGTGCCTACGCTGCGGGGCTATCGACGGGGCTGTCTCTGGCGCCCCGTCGCGCCGAGAACCCGGCGACTCTTCGATGCTCTTCCGGACCGCGCCGTGATGGGAAGCCGCTCACGCGCGCCGCAGATACAACGCCTGGAGCATCCCTGAGACGAGGTGACGCCCAAGGAGATGAGCGTCACCAATCGGCTACTTGCTTCCCCCGGGCCAGCCAGACGAAGCCAAAGGCATTATCCCGAAGGCGCGCCGATCTCGCGCGCGAAGGCGCGGCGGGAGGCGAGTTCGCGCTCCAGCCGCTGCGTGACCTCCTCGCCTGTCTGCAGGACACCCCGATTGCCGTTGCCCTCCGTCACCGCGCGGAAGGCTTCGCTGCGCGTGGCGATGACCAGCGCGTCGCGCAGCTTCGTCACGATCGGCGTGGGTGTGCCGGCCGGCGCGAAGAAGCCGTTCCACACGGTGAAGTCGGGTTCCGTCAGGCCCAGCTCGGCCGTCGCCGGCGTGTCGGGAAGCTCCGGCAGGCGGTTGCGGCCGATCACCAGCAGCGGACGCAGACGGCCGTCGCGGTAATGGGGGCCCGCCGTGGGATAGTCCGCGCTGCCGATCTGCACATGGCCGGCGATCAGGTCCGTCACCTGCGGCGCCGTGCCGCGATAGGGCACCTTCACCAGATCCAACTGGTAGTGCCGCGCGAGTTGCTCGACCGACTGCTCGGACACGGAACCGCTGCCGGTGGTGCCGAAGGCGAGACGCGGCTGGCTCGAATCGCGGGCCCGGGCCAGCAGCGCATCGAAGCTCGCGACACCGAGCCCCGGATGCGCCCAGAGGATGGAGGAGGACTCCACGAAGATACCGATCGGCGTGAAATCCCGCAGTGGATCGAACTGCACGGCCTCACTCAGCGACACCACGCTGCCGATGAAGGCGGTGAGGTTTGGCACCAGCAGCGTGTAGCCGTCGGGGGCGCTTCGGGCGACATGCTGCACGCCCACCGTGCCGGTTGCGCCCGTGCGGTTGTCCACCACGAAGGTCTGCCCGAACTGGGCCGAAAGCTCGCGCGCCAGGGCGCGACCATAGGTGTCGGTCGGCCCGCCCGCGGGCCAGGGGATGACGAGCTTCACCGGGCGATTGGGCCAGGCGCCGCTGCCCTGGGCGACGGCGGGTGCGATCGAGGCGAGCGGCAGCAGGGCTGCCAAGCGAAGGGTGTCGCGGCGCGATTGCGTCATGGGGAGGTCTCCGGAACAGGGAATGGCGGGCGAAGGCTGTGGAAGCGCGAGCATCGACAGCGCTTCCGCTCGCTGGGGGTGCCTCTCATTCCGCCGGTGCCCGCATGCCGGAGACGCAGTCGGCTTTCTTGCGATTCCCGCCGGAGTGCCCAAGAGCGATGACGGCCGCGCCGGAAATGTCGGCATGGCGTGCGTGCAGCGAGGCTGTAGTCGCCGTCATGGCGATGCTCCGTGAAAGCGGTTGTTGGCATCGGTCCATGCCGAGAAGCGCGCGGCACGGAGCGCCTTCAACGCCGCTGCGCGGGCGGGGAGCCAAGACAGTAGAGAGACATCATTTAAAACTCCGATCCTGCGCACGAAGCGGAGCAGCGGCTCGGATCATATAAAACTGCTATATAACGTGCAATAAGCAATCTACAACTCAGACTGATAATACGGGTCTGTCGCTCGTGGTCCGGGCGTCGGGACCGCTCCATCAGACGTCAAACCAGCAGCCGTTCGTGAGATTTCCACAAACCGTCAGCATGATGGAGAGTTCATCATGTCACTGTACATAAAGGATCTTACCAAATTTTACGCTTGCCTGACGGGACCGAAACACGAAGTACGATGCGGATTTGGAAATTAGCTTGACTGCCACTGCGTCCGCATGTGAAATGCCTTGCTCATGCAGTCAGACACGGTGATGCGAGATGCCTCGAACCGATAACCGGCCGCTACTCCTCGCCTCTCCGGGGGCGGTCACGTCCCATCCCGCTAAGGCACGCTGTCGGGCCTGACGCACGGCACCGCCCCACCCGATCTCCCCTTCCATTCCTGTGACCGCGAGCGCCCGGCCCGTCCGGGCGCCGCCGGAGGATCACATGCGTCTTTCCAGTCCCATCATCGAGGATGGATCCCTGATCGCCGTCGCCGCCCAGGGCGATGCCGGCTGGTTCCTCATCGCCATCGACCGGCGGCTCGAAGAGCTCGATCGCGCCATTTTCGACAGCTCCTCCGCCGTCGAGCATGCCGCGCGTGGATACCTGCGCCGCAACCATCCGCTCGTGGGGATCGGGAGGTGAACGTGCTGGCGAATATCGCCTTCGCGCGGCCGGCGCCCTCCTCGGCGAATCCCGGCCTCCTGGCGGCCATCGCGGAGGACGCCGCGCGCCACGACCGCGAGGCCAGCTTCCCTTTCGCCAGCCTGGCGCGTCTGCATGCGGCGGGCGTCCTCGCCCTCACGATTCCGACCGCGCTCGGCGGCGGCGGCGGCGGGTTGCGCCTGGCCGCCGAGGCGGTGCGCCACGTCGGCGAGGCCTGCCCGGCAACGGCGCTGGTGCTGGCGATGCAGCTCTCTAAGCACTCCGCCATGGCCCGCAGCCCCGCCTGGCCGGCCGCGTTGCGCGAGAGATTGGGGCGGCTTGCGGTGAGCGAGGGCGCGCTCATCAACGCGGCGCGGGTGGAGCCCGAGCTCGGCTCGCCCACGCGCGGCGGCCTGCCGGCCACCATCGCCCGGCGCACCGGCACCGGCTGGGCCCTGACCGGCCACAAGCGCTACGTCACGGGCTTGCCGGGCCTGCGCTTCATCGAGGTGCTGGCACGGACTGACGAGGACGAGCCACGCATGGGCAGCTTCCTCGTCACCGCCGGCACGCCGGGCCTGGAGACGCGCGAGACCTGGAACCATCTCGGCCTGCGCGCCTCGGGCAGCCACGACCTGCTGCTGACCGATGTGGCGGTGCCGGAGACCCATGCGATCGGCCTGGTTCCCGCCGGCAGCTGGGCCGGCAACGATCCGGTTCAGGCGGCCTGGAACGCGCTGCTGGTCACGGCCGTCTATTCCGGCGTGGCGAAGGCCGCGCGCGACTGGGTGGTGGGCTTTCTCCGCACGCGCATCCCCTCAGGGCTCGGCGCGCCGCTCGCGACGCTGCCGCAGGTGCAGCAGGCGGTCGGCGGTATCGAGGCCCGGTTGATCGCAAATGCACGGATCGGCGCCTCACTCGCCGCCGATGTCGACGCCGACCGCGTGCCGTCCGCCGCCGAGAGCGGGGCCGTGAAGGCCATTCTCAGCGCCAATGCCATCGCCGCTGTCGAGCAGGCCGTGGCGCTCGCCGGCAACCACGCGTTGGACCGCGCCAATCCGCTCGAACGCCATTGGCGCGACGTGCAATGCGCCCGCGTCCACGTCCCGACCGAGGAGGCCGCGCATCTGGCCGCCGGCCGCGCCGCCCTGACCGAAGGAACACTCCCATGACCACTCGGCGCATCCTGCTCGCCGGCCTCCTGGCAGCCCCCGCCCTCGCCCGCGCAAGCGAGCCCTTCGCCACGCGGCCGCTCCGCTACATCTGCCCTTTCCCGCCCGGCGCCACCAACGACAACGTCTCCCGCGTCATGGCGCGTTCGCTCACCCAGCGCCTCGGCGTGGCAGTGGTGGTGGAGAACCGGGCCGGGGCCGGCGGCGCCGTGGGCGCGCGGCTTGTCGCCGAAAGCCGGCCCGATGGCTTGACCCTGCTCAACGCTTCGGCCGGCAACCTCACCATCGCGCCGCACCTGGGGAATGTGGGCTACGATCCGCTCCGCGATTTCGCGCCCATTGCCATCGCGGGCGAAGCCTTCAGCGTCATCGCGGTGAACCCGAGCCTGCCGGTTCGCACCCTGCCGGAGCTGATCGCCTATGGGCGTAGCAACCGCGGCGTCCTGAACTACGGATCCGCCGGCATCGGTTCGGCCGGGCACCTGCGCGGTGCGCTGCTGGCCGATGCCGGCGGCTTCGAGGCGGTGCACGTGCCCTTCCCCGGCAGCGCGCCGGCGGCCAATGCACTGGCCGCGGGCGACGTCCATTTCATGATCGACCCGATCCTGGCGCCGCATATCGAAGCCAACCGCGCCCGCGCCCTCGCCACCCTCGGCACCGGGCGCTGGCCGGCCTTCGCCGAGGTCCCGAACGTCACCGAGTTCGGCATCGGTGCGGACTGGCCCTCCGGCGGCTGGTTCGGCCTCTTCGCACCCGCTCGCACGCCGGCTGAGATCGTCGCCCGGCTCAACCAGGAGTTCAACGCGAGCCTCGACGAGCCGGAGGTGGATGCCGCGCTGCGCCGCTTCGGCCTCAGCCCCGAGAAGCTCGCTCCCGAAGCCCTCGCCGCCCGCCTCCAGCGGGACCACGCCGCCACCGGCCAGGCCCTGCGGCGCCTCAACATCGCGTGAAGGAACTCACCATGACACAGCCCCTCGAATTCATTGGGATGATTTCGCACCGCCGCTCCTCGGAGATTCATCCGCCGGCCGGCTCCGTTCTGGACGCCGGCTACACCGCGCGCTTCGCGCAGGCGCATGAGGCGGCGGGCTTCGACCGCGTGCTCGTCGCCTGGCATTCCACGAGCCCGGATGCGCTGCTCATCGCCGGCCACGCGGCAGCGCAGACGCAGCGCATCGGCTTCATGGTGGCGCACCGGCCCGGCTTCATCGCGCCCACGCTCGCCGCGCGGCAATTCGCGACCTTCGACCATCTGAGCGGCGGGCGCGCGGCCATCCACATCATCACCGGCGGCAACCCTGCCGAGCAGCGCCAGGACGGCGATTTCCTCGACCACGCCCAGCGCTATGCCCGCTCAGATGAATATGTCGGCCTGCTGCGCCGCGTCTGGACCAGCGAGACCCCCTTCGACCACCAGGGCGAATTCTATCGCTTCGAGCGTGCCTTCTCCGAGATCAAGCCGCTGCAGAAGCCGCATATCCCAATCTTCTTCGGCGGCTCCTCGGATGCCGCGATCGAGGCCGCCGGCCGCCATGCCGACACCTACGCCTTCTGGGGCGAGACGCTGGACCAGGCCCGCGACACCATCGCCCGCGTGCGGGCCAGCGCGGCGCGTGCGGGGCGCGACCCGGCTTCGATACGCTTCAGCCTCTCGGTACGGCCGGTTCTGGGCGATACGGAAGAAGCCGCCTGGGCGCGCTCACGCGAAATCCTGGAGCGGATTCGCGCGCTGCGCGGCGACAATTTCGGCAAGGGCAGCCCCAAGCCGGAGAGCGTCGGCAGCAAGCGTCTGTTGGAGGCGGCATCGGGTGGCCCGGTCCGGGACAAGCGCCTGTGGACCGAGGTGGCCACGGCCGTCGGTGCCGGCGCCAATACCACCGCCCTGGTCGGCACGGCCGAGCAGGTGGCGGAGGCATTCGCGGATTATGCGCGGCTCGGCATCTCCACCTTCCTGATCCGCGGCTTCGATCCGCTCGAGGATGTCGCCGAGTACGGGCGCTCGCTGCTGCCCGCCACCCGCCGCGCCGTCGCGGCACTCGCGCGCGTCAAGGAGCATGAGCCCGCCTGAGGGCAAGACCCCTTCGGCCGCACACGTTAGCATCGGAAGCGCGGGCAGGCCGTCGGCGGGCGACCGGTCCGGTGCAGTTCGTGGTCGTGAGCCATCTCAGGGCGTCCTATGCCCCGGACGCCCGGCCCGCCGTCTCGCCGGCCGCAAGCTCTATGATCTCGGCGGTGATCTCATCCTGACGCACGAGGCGCTGCCGCGCCTGGAGCTCTGCGAGACGCCGCTCGATCTGATTGCGTGCGGAGGCCATCGCCGTCATCCGCGCCTCATTCTCCGCCGCGAAGGCGTGCAGTGCCGCCTTGCAGAGCTGCGCATGCACGAAGTCCGCGGTGAGGGCACGGAGCAGCACGTCGGGCGGAAGCGTGATCAATGGCGCATTGCCATCGCCCGGTTTAGGTATCCGCGCCGAATCGAAGGGCAGCAGCCGCTGGCGTTCGACATGCGTGCCCTGCCCCGGTTCCCATAGGCTGAACAGCACATCCACCTGATCGATCTCGCCGCGGAGGATCCGGTCATAGATCGCGGCCGCGATCTCGTCGGCAAGCTTCGGCACGCCAGGCGAATGCGAGGGCATGGCGCCGCTCCACTGAACGGCGACGCCTCGCTCCGCGGCTACCGAAGCGCCGCGCGTGCCGATGACGAAGACCGCGCTGGTCGCGAGATCCGCGCCCACCGCGTCGAGCACCCGCTCGCTGAAGGCACCGGCAAAGCCCTGCTCGGCGCAGAACAGGATCAGGGCTGGCTTGCGGGATGGGCCGGGGCGCACGGCGGGCGCCAGTGCGAGGGCCTGGCCGATGGCCGCCGCGATCAAGGCGGCGTAGCTGTCGACGGCCGCGAGTTGATCGCGCGCCTGGCGTGCCCGCGCCGCCGCGATGCCGCGCATCGCATTGACCACCGCACCCAGTTGCCGGATGCCCTCGATACGCGCGCCGATATCGCCGAGGCGTTCGGTCATGGCGGCAGGATGGTCTGCTTCGCCGGCGCCACGCTGGCGGCATGGGCTCGCAACGCGGCCAGCAGCGCCTGCTTCTGCCTGTCGTCCAGCGTTCCGGCCGTCTCGATGGTGCGAATGGCCTCCGGCGCCGCACGGTCGAGCGCCGCGCCCAGGCCCTGCCGGAAGCTCGCTATCGCCGGCAGCGGCATCGCATCCAGCACACCCGATTGCACGGCCAGCACGAGCGCCACCTCCTCCGCCAGGCGCAGCGGGGCATGCTGCGGCTGGCCCAATATGGCGCGGATACGCGCCCCACGGGCGAGCTGGTCGCGCACGCGCGCATCCGGCATCCCACCGAAGCGGGTGAAGCTCTCCAGCTCCAGGAACTGCGCGTAGTCGAGGCGCAGCGAGTCCGCGGCCAGCCGCAGCACCTTGGCTTGGGTCTTGCCGCCGACGCGGCTGACGCTGGTGCCGACATCGACGGCCGGCTTCATCCCCTCGTGGAACAGCTTGGCATCCAGCACGATCTGGCCGTCCGTGATGGAGATGAGGTTGGTCGGGATATAGGCGCTGAGGTTGCCGGCATCGGTCTCGGCGATCGGCAGGGCGGTCAGCGAGCCGCCGCCCTTCTCCTTCGACATTTTTGCCGCACGCTCCAGCAGGCGCGCATGCACGTAGAACACATCGCCCGGATAGGCCTCCCGCCCCGGCGATTGGCGGGTGAGCAGCGCGATCTCGCGATGGGTCGCCGCGTGCTTGGAAAGATCGTCGAGGACGATCAGCGCATGGCCGCCACGGTCGCGGAAATATTCCGCCATGGTGAAGCCCGCGAAGGGCGCGATCCATTGCAGCCCGGGCGAAGTCGCCGCCCGCGCCACGACGATGATGCAGCGCTCCGGCGCGCCGAAGGTCTGGATGGCGTCGACCGCCCGCTGGACGTTCGAGCTCTTCTGGCCGATGGCGACATAGACGCAGATGATGTCGCTCGTCTTCTGGCTGATGATGGTGTCGACCGCGACGGTGGTCTTGCCGATGGCGCGGTCGCCGATGATGAGCTCCCGCTGGCCACGGCCCAGCGCGAAGAGCGAATCCACCACGACAAGCCCGGTCTGTACCGGTTGCTCGACGAGATCGCGATCGACGATCGAGGGCGCCGGCCGCTCGATCGGCTGCGTCTCCTCGGCGAGGATGGGACCCCTGCCGTCCAGGGGGCGCCCGAGCGGATCGACGACGCGGCCGAGCAGCCCCGGCCCGACCGGCACCCGCACGACATCGCCGGTGCCACGCACGGCATCACCGGCCTCGATCCCATCCACACCGTCGAACACCACGCAGCCGACGCGATCGCGCTCCAGGACCTGGGCGAAGCCGAACTGGCCCTTCTCGAAGCGTACCAGCTCGTAGAGCCGCAGGCCGGGCAGCCCGGAGACGAGCGCGATGCCGTCTCCGACCTCCTCGACCCGGCCGACCTCATCCATGCGCGGGCCGAGTCCAGTGGCGGCGAGTTTGGCGCGGGCGCCGCCGAGCCACACATCCGCCGGGCCGGCGGGATCAATCGCCATGCGCGAGATCCTTTTGAATTCGGGCCAGGTCGGCGCGCCAGCTATTGGCCACCTCCAGATGCGGCCCGCTCAATTCGAAGCCGGCGATCAGCGCGGGATCGACCTTGAAGGCGATCTCCACCGCGGAGCCGAACGCCTCGCCGATCAACGCCCGGCAGCGATCCTGCTCGGCGGGATCGAGCGGCGTGGCGGTGGTCGCCAACAGGCCGGCGCCCTCGGCAGCGGCGGCCTGGCGCACCGTTTCGGGCAGCGCGCGGATGCCTTGCAGCAGCCAGTCCAGAAAGGCGGCGCGTACCGCCGTGCCGTCGAGCCGGCCCGCCAATCGGCCGGCGATGTCGGTGGCGAGGCTGGCGGCGCTGCGGGCCCAGGCCTTTTCGGCATCGGCCCGGTCCTGCGCGATCGCGGCCCTGGCCGCAGCCTCCCGGCCAGCGGCGGCGGTCGCCTCCTCCGCCAGACGTGACGTGGCGGCTTTTGCCGCTTCGTCCCGCGCGGCCGCGAGGATCGCGTCGCGCTCAGCGCTGAAGCCGGCGCGGGTCTTCTCGATGTCGGTGAGCGCTGCCGCGGCCTTGTTCTGGCCGGCCTCCGCCTCCTTCAGCATGGTCTGCGCCACGTTGCGCCGCTGCTCGATCATGGCCGCGACCGGACGCCAGAAGAACCGCCCGAGCAGCCAGACGAGGATCGCGACATTGATCGTCTGGATGCCGAGCGTCCACCAATCGATGGTCATGGCGTCAGGACAGCAGCGGGTTGGCGAAAAGCAGCAGCAGGGCGATCACCAGGCAGTAGATCGCCGTCGTCTCGATCATGGCGAGCCCGACGAAGAGCGTGCGTGAGATGGTGCTGGCAGCCTCCGGCTGGCGCGCGATGGCATCCATGGCGGCGGCGACTGCCCTGCCCTCGGCGAGGGCGGGCCCGATGGCGCCGAAGGAGACGGCGACGGCGGCACAGACGATGCTGGCGAGGGCCAACCAGTTCATGGGAGTTTCCTTTCGGGAGCAGCGTCGGCCGGGCGCTTCGCGTCCTCGACCACGCCGGCGATGAAGACCATCGCCAGGACGGCGAAGATGTAGGCCTGCACGGCGCCGGTCAGCAGATCGAGCGCCATCAACGGGATTGGCACCAGAAGGCCGGCCAGCGACAGCACGATGCCGGCCACGAAGACGCCGCTCATGACATTGCCGAAGAGGCGCACCATCATGGAGAAGCTCCGCGTCAGGCTCTCGACGATGTTGAGCGGCACCATGACGAGGTTGGGCGAGGCAAAGCTCGCCAGATAGCCACGCGCCCCGCCGGCCCGCACGCCAAACCAGATGACGGCGAGGAAGACCAGCAGCGCCAGCGCCGCATCGGTTTCCAGATGCGCCGTTGGCGGCTCGACTCCCGGCACCAGCGTCGTCCAATTGGCGAGGAATATGAAGACGAAGAGCGTGCCGATGAAGGCCCGGTACGGTCCGGGTTCGACGCGCATCGTGTCGCGGATCTGGCTGTCCACCGCCTCGACGATCAGCTCCAGAAAAGCCTGTAGCGCCGATGGGACGAGCGAAAGCCGGCGCCCGAGCAGCAAGCCCCCCAGGATCAGGACGAGCATGATCGCCCAAGTCGCTACAACGCCCTCGCTGATCGGCACCGGGCCCAGATGGAACAGCGCGACGCTGCTGAGTGGAGAAGTCATGGCGGGGCGTTCCGGAATTGGCGCAGCGTCGCGACGCGCGCGAGGGTGATGCCGGCGGCCATGGCGAGCAGCGGCCAGGTGCCCTGCCGGGCGGCCCAGACCAGCGCGCCGCCCAGCAGGGCAAAGCGGCCGAGATGGCAGGCCAGCACGAGCAGCACGCCACCGCCGCCGAGGAGCCGGCGGGTGATCCACCACAGCGCCCGGAAGAAGACCAACCCCAGCAGGACGCCGAGGCCGAGCAGCAAGATGAGGTTGGTGACGATCACGATTCCTGCATCCATTTCCACGCGGACCAGCAGCCCAGCGCCAGGCCGATCATCAGCAGCGGCGCGGTCCAGAACACGCCGGAGCCGTTCCGGCCGTCGAGCCAGCGGCCGAGGAAGGCCCCCAGCAGCATCGGCACGACGACGATCCAGCCGAGGACGCCAATCTGCGCCAGGTGACGGGCCACCGAGGGCTCGCCGTCGCGCAGCCAGCCACGATGCCGGTCCGCCCGCAGGCGCACACCCTTCACCAATGGATCCTGCTCCTCCGGCGGCGTGCTCATCCGAGCTGCTCCCTTCCGTCGCGCCCCTGCAATTGCCGGACGATCTGCCGAATCGCATTGAGCTGCAGCCGCATGGCGTCTGTGCGCTCGGCCCGCTCGGTCTCAATGGCAGCGCGATAGCCGGCAATCACCGTCCGGTCGAGCGTCGCGAGGTCATCGCTCACGACTGCCTCCCGCGTCGTGATCGTGATGCTGTTGCCGGATGCGACGGAGAGCACGCCGGCGCGGACGGCGCAGTAGTGCCACCTCTCTTCGCCATCCTTCCAGCTCACCACGCCGATGGTCAGGCTGGTCAGGAAATCCGCATGGCGCGGCAGGATCCCGAAGCCACCGCTGTCATCCTCGGCGCGCAACGACAGGACGGGCTCGGCATCGACGACGATGGAGAGCGGCGTGATGATGCGCAGCCTCATGGCGTGGGCTGCGCCTTTCTGGCAGTCGCCTCCTTCTGCCGCGCGTCGTCCAACGTGCCGACCATGTAGAGCGAGCTCTCCGCCCAGTCGTCGGCCTCGCCTTCGAGGATCGCGCGGCAGCCGGCCAGGGTTTCAGCCCTGGCCACGCTGACGCCCGGCATGCCCGTGAAGGCCTCGGTCACCGCGAAGGGCTGGCTGAGGAAGCGCTGCAAGCGGCGTGCCCGCTTCACCACCAGCCGGTCGCCGGCGCCGAGCTCCTCGACGCCAAGCAAAGCGATGATGTCTTCCAGATCCTTGAAGCGGGCGAGCGATTCACGGACCTGCTGGGCGACGCGGTAATGCTCCTCACCCAACACCAGCGGATCGAGCAACACCGAGGAGGAGGCGAGCGGATCGATCGCGGGATAGAAGCCCTCGGCCGCCAGGCGGCGCGACAGCATGATAATGCTGTCGATATGGCTGGAGATGGCGGTCACAGCCGGATCGGTGAAATCGTCGGCCGGGACGTAGACCGCCTGGATTGCCGTGACCGCGGCGCCGGCCACCGAGGCGATGCGCTCCTGCAGGGAGGCGACCTCCGTCGCCAGGGTCGGCTGGTAGCCGACGCGCGAGGGCAACCGGCCGAGCAGGCTCGACAGCTCGCTGCCCGCCTGGACGAAGCGGAAGACATTGTCCATCAGCAGCAGCACGTTCTGGTGCTTCTGGTCGCGGAAATATTCGGCGATGGTCAAGGCCGTCAGCGGCACGCGCCAGCGCGCTCCGGGCGGCTCGTTCATCTGGCCATACACCAGCACGGTGCGGGCGAGGACGCCGGAATCCCGCATGTCCGTCAGCAGCTCATGACCCTCGCGCGAGCGTTCGCCGACGCCGGCGAATACGGAGATGCCCTGGTATTTTTCGACCATCGCGTGGATCAGCTCCATCACCAGCACCGTCTTGCCGACGCCGGCGCCGCCGAACATGGCGGCCTTGCCGCCGAGGGCGAGAGGTGTCAGCAGGTCGATCACCTTGATGCCGGTCTCGAAGACGCCGGTGGTCGCGGTCTCGTCCTTCAGCTCCGGGGGCGCCTGATGGATCGGCCGCCGCGGCGTTTCCGGCGGCAGGGCGGCCCCGCCATCTCTCAGATTGCCCACCACGTCCAGCAGCCGGCCGAGGATCGCCTCGCCAACCGGTACGGTAACCGGCGCCCCGGTCGCATGCACCTTGACGCCGCGCGCCAGCCCGGCATTCGCCTGCAGGGCGACAGCGCGGACCGTCTGCGTATCGACGTGGCTGTGGACTTCGAGGATGAGGGGCTCGGGCCGATCCCATTCGACGATGATCGCCGTGTTGATCGGCGGCAGCGCCTCGGCTTCGAAGCGTAGATCCACCACGGCGCCGCGCACCGAAATGACAGTCCCCTTCGAGGCGTTTGAGCCGCTCATGCGGGCAGGTGCATCTCGCAATGGCTGGCGAGCACCGTATCGGTGATGCGGGTGCGGATCAGGCCAGGGGAAATGTGGTTCGCGCGCATCCTCTTCGGGCCTAGCTCGGCCTTACAGCGATTGGTGTTTTCAAGGGCCGCCTTGACGGGCACCATCAGGTTGCAATGCGCCAGGACGCGCTCCGATCTATCAACGTCCCCGCTAGTCGCGCCACGCGCGGGGAGGAGTGGCAAGATACGTCCATCGCCATGGCGAATCTAGCGGTGCAGCGATTCACAACGCGGCCATGCAGGTCATTCTCGAGGTGATACGCGGATCGGTGGCAGCGCTGGCATGAGGCCCCGCCATTCCGTTCAAGCAAGTCGCCGACAGCCTCGCGCCCGCTTCGGCGAAGGCACGGGCGCAACCCTCGCCGAAGCTCGTTTAGGGAAGGTCTGCGGGATCGAAGCCTCCTCCAAGTGGAGCGTTACCTGCATGTGGCGAGCAGTCATCGCGTGCTTGCGCCGGGGGGTGGCCAGCTCGGCCCTCTGCTGCGGCGCAGGTGACGGTAGGGCTGGTGTCGTGCTGGAATGCCCAGCGTCGTAGGACCGGCGGCAGTCACAGGACCCCATGATGTACGAGCGCCTCAAGGCGATGTTCCGGTATTTCGACAACGCGGTACCGTTCCGGCTGCAGCCCGCGCTGATCACCACCGCGGTGCTGGTCGGGTTGCTGCTGATTCCCACGCCGGACGGCCTGACGCCCAAGGCCTGGGCCCTGGTAGCGATCTTCCTGACCACCATCGTCGCCATTATCCTCAAGGTGATGCCGATCGGGGTCATGGCGATGATGGCGATCGTGATCGTCGCCCTCTCGCAGGTCACCGCCACTTCCTCGCGGCAGGCCATCGCCGATGCATTAAGCAGCTTCTCGAGCCCGCTGATCTGGCTGATCGTCGTCGCCATCCTCATTTCGCGTGGATTGAAGAAAACGGGGCTGGGCGGCCGCATCGGGCTTATCTTTATCGCGCTCCTGGG
>JAQGHY010000255.1 GCA_028291455.1 Rubritepida sp.
AAGCTCGACTATATTCGCGATCTCGGCGCCAACGCGATCTGGTTGATGCCGTTCTATCCCTCGCCGCTGCGCGACGACGGCTATGACATCGCAGACTATCGCGGCATCAACCCCGCCTACGGCACGATGCGTGACTTCCGGCGCTTCATCAAGGAAGCGCATGATCGCGGCATCCGCGTGATCACCGAGCTCGTCATCAACCACACCTCGGACCAGCACGCCTGGTTCAAGCGGGCGCGGCTGGCGAAGAAGGGCTCGGCGCATCGCGACTTCTATGTGTGGTCCGACGACGACAAGAAGTACGACGGCACCCGCATCATCTTCCTAGATACCGAGAAGTCGAACTGGACCTGGGATCCAGTGGCCGGCGCCTATTTCTGGCACCGCTTCTACAGCCACCAGCCCGACCTGAACTTCGACAATCCGCAGGTGCTGAAGGAGGTGCTCTCCGTCATGCGCTTCTGGCTGGATGCGGGCATCGACGGGCTGCGCCTGGACGCCATTCCCTATCTGATCGAGCGGGACGGCACCAACAACGAGAACCTGCCCGAGACGCATGTCGTCCTGAAGAAGATCCGCGCGGAGCTGGATCGCGTCGCCCCTGGCCGCATGCTGCTGGCCGAGGCCAACCAATGGCCCGAGGACACGCAGCAGTATTTCGGCGACGGCGACGAATGTCACATGTCCTTCCACTTTCCGCTGATGCCGCGGATGTACATGGCGATGGCGCAGGAAGACCGCTTTCCCATCACCGACATCCTGCGTCAGACCCCCGCCATCCCCGAGAACTGCCAATGGGCGATCTTCCTGCGGAACCATGACGAGCTGACGCTCGAGATGGTGACCGACAAGGAGCGCGACTACCTGTGGGAGACGTATGCCTCCGACAAGCGCGCGCGCATCAACCTCGGCATTCGCCGCCGCCTTTCGCCGCTGCTGGAGCATGATCGCCGCCGCATCGAGCTGATGAATGGCCTGCTGCTCTCCATGCCCGGCACGCCCGTGATGTATTACGGCGACGAGATCGGCATGGGGGACAATATCCACCTGGGCGATCGCGATGGCGTGCGCACGCCGATGCAATGGTCGCCCGACCGCAACGGCGGCTTCTCGCGAGCCAATCCGGCGAGCCTCGTGCTCCCCGCGATCATGGACCCGATCTACGGCTTCGAGGCCGTAAACGTCGAAGCGCAGGCGGCCGATCAGAGTTCGCTGCTGAACTGGACGCGGCGCATGCTTGCGGTCCGCAAGCGCCACAAATCCTTCGGACGCGGAACCTTCGGCTACCTCTATCCCGGCAACCGCAAGATCCTCGCCTATCTGCGCGAATACGAAGGCGAGACGATCCTCTGCGTCTGCAATCTGTCGCGCACCGCGCAGGCCGTGGAGTTAGACCTTTCCCCCTTCGCCGGCCGCGTGCCGGTGGAGTTGGTCGGCGGCGCGTCCTTCCCGCCGATCGGGCAGCTGAACTACCTGCTGACGCTGCCGCCCTACGGCTTCTACTGGTTCCTCCTGGCGACCGAAGCCGCCATGCCCAGCTGGCACACCCCCGCTCCCGAAGCGATGTCGGAGCTTTCGACCATCGTGCTCCGCAAAAGCCTGTCGGAAGTCCTGGCGCCGGCGGCACGCAAGTCCCTCGAGGTCGACGTGCTGCCGCAGTACCTGTCCAAGCGCCGCTGGTTCTCGGGCAAGGGTGCCGAGGTCGGGCAGCCGCGGCTGGCCTTCGTCGAGGCCATGACCGGGCGGGACGGTGCGGAAGTGCTTTTCGCCGAGGTCGAGGCCGCCGATGCCACCGGCACCGCGCGCTACCTGCTGCCGCTCGGCATCGCCTGGGAGGACGAGAACTCCGCCGCCTTGCCGCAGCAGCTTGCCCTGGCCCGCATCCGCCGCGGCCGCCGCGTCGGCGTGCTGACCGACGCCTTTGCCCTCGACGCGCTGCCTCATTCGGTGCTGCGCGGCCTGCGGGAAAGCGCGGTCATGCCGATGGCGGAGGGCGAAATCCGCTTCATCCCGACATCGGCCTTTGAGGCCGTCGAAATTCCGGATGGTGCCGAAATCCGCAGGCTCGCCGCGGAACAGTCCAACTCCTCGCTCATCATCGGCGAGCAGGCGGTGCTGAAGCTGGTGCGCCGCGTCACCGAGGGCATCAGTCCCGAGACTGAAATGACCCGCTTCCTGACCGAGCGAGGCTTCGGTCAGACCGCGCCGCTGCTGGGCGAGGTGGTGCGGGTGACGCCCGATGGCGTGCCGCGCACACTCGTCGTGGTGCAGGGCTTCGTGCGCAATCAGGGCGACGGATGGGCCTGGACCACGGAATTCCTGGCCCGCAGCATCGGTACCCTGGCGATCACGGAGGCGCCGGCCGAGGAGCAGGACGGTCTCTTCGACAACTACATGGCCTTCGCCACCGCCCTCGGCCGCCGCCTGGGCGAAATGCACGCGGTTCTCGCCGGGGATAGCGATGATGCCGCCTTTCGGCCCGAGCCCGCGACGGCCAAGGATGCGGTAGCCTGGGGCAAGGCGGCGCGGGCGCAGATCGAGCTTGCCTTCAAGGCGCTGGGCGCGGTGAAGGAGTGGAAGTCCGAGGCCGACGAGGCGCAGGCCAAGCTCCTGATGTCGCAGCGCGCGGCACTTCTTGCCAGCGTCGAAGGTCTTGCCGCTGCTGCCGTGGGCGCGCTGAAGACGCGCGTGCACGGCGACTTCCATCTCGGCCAGGTGCTGGTGGTGCAGGGCGACGCCTGCATCATCGACTTCGAGGGCGAGCCCGCGAAGACGCTGGAGCAGCGCCGCGCCAAATCCTCACCGATGCGGGACGTGGCGGGGCTGCTGCGCTCCTTCGACTATGCCGCCGCGTCGGCTGCCGCGGATCGCCAGGGCGTGCCCGGCCCGGCCGCCGACCGTTACGTCACGCTGCTGGAGAATTTCCGCCAGCGCGCCGGAGACAGCTTCATGAGCGCCTATCGGGAGGCTCATGCGCAGGCTCCGCGGGCCTGGGTTGCCGCCGGGTCCGAGGCGGCGCTGCTCGACCTCTTCCTGCTGGAAAAGGCGGCTTACGAGATCTGCTACGAGGCCGCGAACCGCCCGGGCTGGATTCACATTCCCATGCGCGGCCTGCAGGAACTCGCCGCGCGCAATGCGGCGCCAAAGACGTCGGGCCCCAGGACATCGGCTAAGGAGAAGGCGAATGGCTGAGCCAAGCCCGCACGAGATCGCCGAACTCGTCCATGGCCGCCATGGCGATCCCTTTGCCATACTCGGCCCGCACGAGGGCGCCGGTGGCCGTATCGCGCGTGTCTTCCTGCCGGGATCCAGTGGCGTCTCATTGCTGACCGGCGGCAAGATTGTGCCGATGACGTTGCTGCACCCCGCCGGCCTGTTTGAAGGACCGCTGGAACCCGGACCCTATCGCCTCAGCATCGACTGGAACGGCACGCTTCAGGAGTGCGAGGATCCCTACAGTTTCCGCCCGCTCCTAGGCGAGTTGGACCTGCATCTGCTGAGCGAGGGGCGGCACCAGGATATCGGCCGCTGCCTCGGCGCGCATCCGATGGTCGTCGAGGGCGTCGTGGGCGTGCGCTTCGCGGTCTGGGCGCCCAATGCCCGCCGTGTCTCCGTCGTCGGCGACTTCAACAGCTGGGACGGCCGGCGCCAACCGATGCGGCTTCGCGGCGATGCCGGCGTGTGGGAGATCTTCGTTCCCCGTTTGCTGCCCGGCGCGATCTACAAGTTCGAGTTGGTGGGCGCCAATGGCGACGTGCTGCCGCTGAAGGCCGATCCCGTCGCATGGCAGGCGGAGGTGCCGCCCGCCACCGGTTCGATTGTCGCCGACACCGGGCGCATCGTGCCGCCGCGTCCGCTGCCCGTCTCCGGCGATCCCACGCGGCAGCCGATCTCCGTCTACGAGGTGCATCCCGGCTCCTGGATTCGGGGCGACGGCAATGCGGCGCTGGATTGGGAAGCGCTGGGCGACAAGCTGATCCCCTATGTCGCGGGCATGGGTTTCACCCATATCGAATTCCTGCCGATCATGGCGCATCCCTTCGGTGGTTCCTGGGGCTACCAGCCGCTCGGCCAATACGCGCCGCATGCGCCCTTCGGCGCGCCGGAGCACTTCGCGCGGCTGGTGGAACGCTGCCACGAGGCCGGGATCGGCGTGATCCTGGACTGGGTGCCGGCGCATTTCCCGACCGACACGCATGGCCTGGCGCATTTCGACGGCACCGCGCTTTATGAGCATGCCGATCCGCGCGAGGGGTTCCACCAGGACTGGAACACGCTGATCTACAATCTCGGCCGGCAGGAGGTGCGGAACTTCCTGATCGGCAGCGCCATCCATTGGCTCGAGCATTATGGCGTCGACGCGCTGCGCGTGGATGCGGTGGCCTCGATGCTCTACCGCGACTACAGCCGCAAGCAGGGCGAATGGGTGCCCAACATGTATGGCGGCCGCGAGAACCTGGAATCCATCTCCTTCCTGAAGGAGCTGTCGGAGATCATCGCCGAGCGCTGCCCGGGCAAGCTGCTGATCGCCGAGGAATCCACCTCCTTCCCCGGCGTCACCCGCAAGGCGCGCGACGGCGGCCTCGGCTTCGACTTCAAGTGGAACATGGGCTGGATGAACGACACGCTCCGCTACATGGAGCGCGATCCCATCTACCGGCGCTACGACCATGGGCTGATGACCTTCGGGCTGGTCTATGCCTTCTCGGAGAAATTCATCCTGCCGATCTCGCACGACGAGGTCGTGCACGGGAAAGGCTCGCTGCCGGCCAAGATGCCGGGCGACGACTGGCAGCGCTACGCCAACCTGCGCGCCTATCTCGGCTTCATGTGGACGCATCCGGGCAAGAAGCTGCTCTTCATGGGCTGCGAGTTCGCGCAGCCGCGCGAGTGGAGCCATGACCGTTCGCTGGATTGGCATCTGCTCGACGATCCCCGCCACGGCGGCATGCAGCGCCTGGTGCGCGACCTGAACGAGCTCTACGCCGGCATGCCGGCGCTGCACGTGCTGGATTGCGACCCGGCCGGATTCCGCTGGGTCGTGCTGGACGATACGGAGGCCAGCGTCTTCGCCTGGCTGCGCTTCGGGCCGGATGGCGCGGCACCCGCGCTGGTCGTCTGCAACTTCACGCCGGTGACGCGGCAGGGCTATCGCCTCGGCGTTCCGCGAAGCGGCGCCTG
>JAQGHY010000268.1 GCA_028291455.1 Rubritepida sp.
CGTCGTAGCGCGGTCGCTACTCACGGCTCATCAACAACTTCTCGCTATCGAGACTGGCGAGGTGCTAGGTGCCGGATATCGAAGCTCGAGCCAGAGGAGGCAGGCATGACGTTTTTCACACGCACACATCTGCCCCGGCTTGATGCCCGGGCCGCGGCGCCGATTGCCGCCGATCGAGGACCGCGCACGCAGACAGGCTGACTAGCCCGATCTCCGTGCTGCCCGCGCCCCATACCGACTGACGTGGTGGGACGCGCTCCTCCCGACTTCGATTATGTGGCGCCCCTGCCGATCGGTGGGGGTGTCCAGGACACACCCATGGATCTCCAAGCCACCGTCGCGTGCGCCCTCTCAGGCGACCGCCATGCTCTCGTTCGCCTTGCCGTGCACCGGTTCGATTGGCCAAAGCCCGACGTCGCCCTGCTTGGCCGCGGCGACCTCGCCGCAGCGGCACGCCTACAAGAGCAGGCGCGCCGTCTCATCGCCCCCCGAAGCGGCGCCGCCATCGTGCCGGCTATCGTTGGTCATCACGGTAGCGACGTGCTCGAGCAGCTTCACCGATGCCTGGATCATGACGACGCCGTGGCCAGTGCGCTTTGCGCCAATGCCCACATCGCGCATTCGCACCCGGTCGGTGCCGTCGTCGCTTATCGGGAGCACATCAGCGTGCTGGGTGTCGGCCTCGACATCGCCCGCGGTGGCTTGGCCGTGCGAACCGACATGCGGTTCCGAGATGTCCAGGGCCGCATTAAGGCCGTGCTCGACGGCATCGATAACGAGGTGGTGTTCGACGGCGGCCACTTGCTCCACGTGGACAACGTCAGGCGCAAGGACATGAGTGACCAGCTGTTTGATGACAAGGAGGCCTGGCGGGCCGCCGACGCCTCGCAACTGATCTACCGAGGCTTCGATCAATTCAGCACCGTCGGTGCTGGTGATCACCACGTCGCGCTGTATCGCGAGATGGAAGAGGACGTGTCCGAGGCCGACAGCACCGTCTGGATAGGCGTCCAGACCGGCTCACGCGGCTTGGGCGCCCGGCTGGCGGCGAACTACCTCCAGCGTGGTGGCGGCCGCCTGGGTGCCGACGCTCCGCCCACCCTCCTGCATCAGGACACGGATCTGGGTCGCGGCTACCTCGCTGCGATAGGCCTCGCCCGCCGCTACGCCAGTGCGAACCGCATCCGCGTGGCGAGCATCGCACTGGCATATCTCGATGCCGGTGTGGTCGACAGCATTCACAACGTCCACAACTTCGCCTGGCGAGAGGAGGTGGCAGGTGCTCCGGCCTGGGTCGCGCGGAAGAGCTGCACACCGTCCAAGCCGGGGGAACGTGTGTACATCGGCGCCTCCGCGGGCGACGACGCAGTGATCGTGGAGGGTGTGGCTGGCGAACAGAACACGGCGCTCCTGGCGTCGACGATTTCCGGCGGTGGTCGGGCGATGAGCCTAAGTGTTGCCAGGAGCAACAGGTTCACCCACGCGCAAATGGTGGCCTGGTTCAAGGAGCGGGACGTGGTGCGCCGCGCCGGCCGTACGAACGACAGCCCCTTGGTCCAGCGCAGGCTAGCCGAGGTGTTGCCCGCACATGCCAGCAGCATGCGGGTCCTTCACACGCTCAGGCCGTTCGCCATCTCGATGGCCGGCGAAGAGCCCGAGGGCGGTCGGTGACCAGAGGCGGCCTGCCTTGCCGAACTGGCCGTCTCGCCAATGACCAGCATCATCGGGGCTTTAAGGCGCGGCCCTGGCCCAATTGTCCGGCGAACTCGGCATCCATGTCAGAGGCCGTCGCGAACGGCACAGCCGAGCCAATCCGGATGAACTCGCCGCCGTCGGTGAGCGGGTCGGGCTGGACAGAGCGGCGCTGGCGCGGTCGGGCCGTCTGGTGGCCAAGGCCGAGACTGCGGCGGTCCAGGAGGGCTTTGCTCTCTGTCTGCATGCCCTGATCGTGGGGGCGGCAAGCAGCAGCTTGCTTACCCAATTACCCCCTATCGCAGCCTTGACGCTTCACTGATGGAGCCGTGTCGATGCGCTGGCTTGCTAATCTACCTTGACATCTTGGAATGTAAGATTATCTTACCAGGTGTCGGAGAAGGATATACCCTGTGGATCCCGTTAAAATCAAAGAGAGCCTGATTGCAGTCCTCGGCCAGATTCAAGCCGACAGTGGCCTCGAGTGCCCGCCACTGACTGGCGCTACTAAGCCGATCGAGAATCTGCCCAAATTCGATAGCAAGGTCTGGCCAGTGGCGACCACGATCCTCGCGGCCGAGATCGGCGCTTCCATCCCCAACGACGTGAACATCTTCATCAACGAAACAACCAAGCTGCCGCGTTCCATCGACGAGACAGCTGCCTTCGTTTGCATCTTGCTCCAGAAGCTGAATGAAAAAGACCCGGCTGCGGCATGACCGAGCGCGATTCGAGCAAGCGAAGCCAGATCGCAGAACGCCTCAAAGAGGCGCGCAAGCATGCTGGACTGTCACAAGGTCATGTCGCCAATATGCTCAGCCTGCATCGCCCCTCCGTCAGTGAAATCGAAGCCGGCAATCGGCGCGTCTCTGCCGACGAACTCGCCCGACTTTCCGAGATTTATGACGTGAGCGTTGCTTGGCTGCTATGCGAGGCGCCCGATACGATAGATGCACAGGACCCGCGGCTTGAACTCGCCGCGCGGGAACTGTCCAAGCTTAAGCCCGACGACCTCGAACGCCTGCTTAAGCTACTGGCCGCCATGCGCAGCGATTCCACCACGGACCGAGGCGATCGCTGATGAGCGTGATGCGTGCCACCAAACCAAGCTTCAATCGCCGCGCACTTGCGACCCAAGCTATGCAGGCCGCGGCGGCGATACGGGCGAAGGCCAAACTTGACCAAGTCAGCCCGATTTGCATTTACGGCCTGTGCGAGACGCTGGGCATCGCGGTGCGCTTCAATAACATAAACATGGAGGGGATGTATCAGCGCGGCCTTCCACCGCGCATCCATCTCTCGGCACGACGGCCACTGCCGCGGCGCTCCTACAATTGCGCACATGAGCTCGGCCATCACGTTTTCGGCCACGGCTCCTCAATCGACGAGCTGCGCGAGGATGCAAAAGCACGGCCCTGGGAAGACCCGAAGGAGTTTCTAGCCGACGCCTTCGCTGGTTTCATACTCATGCCGATCATAGGCCTTCGGCGCGCCTTCTCAGTTCGGAATTGGTTGCCGGAAGCGGCGACCCCGGAGCAGATCTTCACCATAGCCTGCGAATTTGGCGTCGGTTACTCGACACTCCTGACCCACCTTTCGGCTGGTGTGGACATTCTATCGCGCGGCCGGTCCGCTGACTTGCAGCGCATCACACCCAAGGCGTTGCGTATCAACATCCTCGGTGCTCTGACACCAGAACCATTGATCGTCGCCGACCGCCACCGCTCCGCGCCCACCTTAGACGCGGAGGTCAAGACGCTGCTGCTTCTGCCGCCAGCCACTGAAGTCGTCGGTGGCGGACTCGCCTTTGAACGAGACCTCGCCTCCGGCCGTTTGTTCCGGGCAATCAAGCCAGGGATATTTCAAGCGCGCGCCGACGACTGGGCGGTCTTCATACGAATTGCCCCAGTCCAGAAAGACCAGCCGTACGGTTACGTGGGTCTCGCGCAATACCGCCATTTGGAGGAGGATCCGGATGAGTGAGCCCAAGATTCGGGTGTCACCTCCGCCCTTGGTGATCGACGACAGCAATCTGTCGCGAGCCTGGGCGCGGTTGCTGTTGCAGGTTCTCGACGGCTCCGGCACCGAGGCCGCACCGCTGATGTTGAGCTTGAGCGGCTTCGCGCAAGACGGAACCGCTGTTGAAGACCCTATGGTGCGCCAGGCCCTTGACCGGTTGCTTAAGCGGAAGGGGCGACTTGTCGTCGACGACGTCGCTTTCACGATCTTCCCACAGCGCCTATGGGAGATGTCGCGCGGCGACCGGAGCCGCCTCTTTGCCCTCTATCGTGCGACATTCCCGCGCTGGCAGGCCATGAATCGTAGGGCCAATGGCCGCGGCCTCTATTTCGAACGCATGGTCATGTATGGGCGCGGCCCGTCAGACGGCAATCAGCTGGAGTGGATCTTGTCTCAGTTCAATTCGCGTACGGGTGTACGCCGTTCGATGCTTCAGGCGACCACGTTCGATCCCGGCCGCGACCATATCGCCGACGCGCAGCTAGGCTTTCCCTGCCTGCAGCACGTGAGCTTCCAGCCCACCGCGGCCGGCCTCGTGGCCAATGCCTTTTACGCTACTCAGCAAATCTTCGACAAAGCCTATGGGAACTATCTTGGCTTGGCACAACTTAGCGCGTTTATCGCCCATGAAATGGGTGTGCCACTTGCCCGCCTGAATGTCATGGTCGGAATTGCGAAGTTCGAACGAATTAAGAAGAGCGATGTGGATTTGGTGCCCCTGGTCGCCGCTGCCAGGGCCCTCGTGGCCTCATCTGTTGTATCGGTGCCGTCCTTTGCCATCACAACCGCGTCCGGCGGAGCAGCACTTTGAACTTAAAGCCGCCAAAAGTGCTATCAAAGCGCCCGCGAGGACGCCCCACCAAATCTCGTCCAGGCGAAAGCAACACGTTACTCCCGATGAACTTACCTATTGCCCTTCGGCCCAGCGAACCCAGGAAGCTGTCCGTGCCGATCGTTTTGCGCCACCTCGCGCCTGCAAAGGTTTCAGAGGTTTATGAGAGCTATTGGCGTTTCGCCGCTGAACGGCAGGCGGTGTTCTTTCGGCGCGCGCAGGGCCAAAGGCATCCTTGGACCGAAAACCCGGTACTGGCTATCTATAAATTCACCAATGCCTACCGCGCCTCCGACCGCGCCAGCCAGTATCTCATTCGTCATGTCATCTATCGCGACGACCTACCGACGTCGCCGCGCGAAGTGTTCTTCCGAATCTTGCTGTTCAAGCTGTTCAACAAGATCGAGACTTGGGAACTTCTCGAACGCACGCTCGGCCCGATCACCTTCGAAGGCTATCGCTTTGCCGCCTATGATGCAGTGCTGGCGCATGCAATGCAGGCCGGCCATCGCATCTACTCCGCCGCCTACATCATGCCGCCCGGCGGCCGCGCCTTCGGAAGATCAGCGAAGCACCAGAACAATCTATTGCTGCTCGAACGCATGATGGACGACCGACTTGCCGAGCGGCTGGCGCAAACGCGCACAATGCAGGAGGGCTTTGAGAATCTTCGTGCCTATCCGACGATTGGCGACTTCCTCGCCTACCAGTTCATTACCGACATCAATTACAGCGAACTCACCGACTTCAACGAAATGGATTTCGTTGTAGCCGGGCCGGGCGCGCGCGACGGCCTTCGCAAATGCTTCGTGGACCCGGGCGGTTTAAACGAGCCCGAGCTCATTCGGCTGATGGCTGACCTGCAGGAGCAGGAGTTCGAGCGTCTGGGTCTTGACTTCCAATCTTTATGGGGTCGTCGCCTCCAGCTAATAGATTGCCAGAACCTGTTCTGCGAGGTCGACAAATATGCGCGCGTTGCGCATCCGCAGATTGTGGGAAAGACCGGTCGCGTTCGGATTAAGCAAAAGTTTGAGCCGACTCAAAAACCAATTGATCTCTTCTACCCTCCAAAATGGCAGCTCAACGACAAGATCGCCATCACCGCACTGCAGCGGTCCGCAGTCGAATAAAGCAGAAGGAGGCGAGGATGGATTTCAACAGCTATCAGAAAGAAGCGCTGCGCACCGACCGCGTGCCGTCAAGCGGCGGCGCCGACGATGCCGCGGCATTGATCGTGCCTATGCTTGGCCTCGCCGGCGAAACCGGACAGCTGCTTAGCGAATACAAAAAACACTTGCGCGACGGCGAAGCGCATCGACTGTTCAAGGACCGCGTGTCTGAGGAATTGGGCGACTTGCTATGGTACATCGCGAATGTTGCCAGCAAGTTCGACCTCCCACTTGCCGAAGTCGCCACTGCTAACTTGGCAAAGGTCAAGCAGCGCTGGGCGAGCGTGCGCGCCGAGCCGCTTACCTTCGACGCGGAACTGCCTGAGGGCGAGCGACTTCCGCGCAGCTTCGAGGTCGAGCTCATCGATGTAGAGGGGGATGCCCGCCAGCATGTGAGGGTCCTGATCGGCGGTAAGCCGTTTGGCGCGGAGCTGACCGACAACGCCTATGATCCCGACGGCTACCGCTTCCACGACGTCTTCCACTTCGCCTACGCCGCTGTGCTTGGCTGGTCGCCGATTGCCCGGGCCCTGCTCCGGCGAAAGCGAAAGAGCCGGCCGCTGCTTGACGAAGTGGAGGACGGCGGACGCGCCGCTGTCCTCGAAGAGGGTGTGGCAGCTCTGGCGTTTGACTATGCCCGACGTCATCGCTTCCTCGACGGTGTTGCCGCACTGGATTTCCAGCTTCTGCGCACGATCAAGGACATGACGTCCCACCTGGAAGTGCGCCAGTGCACCACCGGTGAGTGGGAGCGGGCCATTCTACAAGGTTTCGACGTGTGGCGCGCAGTGCTCGCCGCGCGCGGCGGCCGCATCGCCGTGGATCTGGACGCGCGGCGTGTAACCTTCCTTGGCCCGTCCTTTGGTCAGGAGCCTCCCGTCTGAGTCTCCGCGCCTAATGCGAGAACGCTCGCCATCGCCATGGCGCCGGTGTGGCTGATGCTTAGACGCCATGCAGTCACGCCCAAGGCCGAGGCGGCCTTCGCTGCGCCACCCGAGAGCACGACCTGCGGTGCTGCACCCGGGGCACGATGAATTTCGACGTCGGTGAAAGCGACCCCCGCCCCGAAGCCGGTGCCGAGCGCCTTGAGCACTGCCTCCTTGGCTGCAAACCGCCCCGCTAACCGTTCAACCCGATCGGCGCCGGCGCCGATCTCGTCCAATTCTGCTTGAACAAAGCAGCGGGGGACGAGCGGGTTGCGCGGATCCTCGATCCAGCGCCGCAGCTCGGCAACCTCAACCAAGTCAATGCCATGTCCGATCACGTTCACCCACTCATCTTTCCTTGCGCCGAGCACTTCAAATCCGGCTTATCATTAGAGGGCGGTTCGGCTGCATAATAGAGCAAGGGGAGCCATGCGATGACCAAACCGCCGGGTACATTTTGGAGTGGTGAGACCCTCGGTGAGCGGCTCAAAACGCTGATTGACCCGTTCGCGCCTGAACGTGTGGACTGCGCTGCCTATACGCTGGCGATTGGCTCGGAGGTCTACATTTCACCGAACGATCAGTCTGCTGATCCGACTACTGTTACCATTCGTAAGCTAAGTGACGGTGAGGCATTCACCGTTCCGCCCGGCCAGTTCGCCTTTTTGCTTAGTGAAGAGGTCGTTTCCGTGCCGCCCGATGCTCTGGCCTTTATTTCGATCCGGGCAAAGATAAAATTCCGGGGCCTGGTTAATGTTTCAGGGTTCCATGTCGATCCGGGCTATCGTGGACAGCTGACATTTGCGGTCTTCAATGCCGGCCCCGTGCCCGTCCACCTCAAACGCGGACAGCCGATCTTCCTCATCTGGTACGCGAATCTAGACTGCGAGACTGCCCTTAAAAAGAGCGGGCCGATTCAGAGGGGCATTGATCCTGAGTTAGTGACGGCCGTCGCTGGCGAGCTGCAATCGTTCGCCAGCCTTTCTAGAAAAATAAAGAACGTAGACAAGGCCCTCGGCGAGCGCGTTCACGCCGTGGAAAGGGAGCAGACCTACTATCGCGTCATCGGCGCGGTTGCTTTGGCGGTCGCGGTGGCCCTGACCGTAAACTGGCTCAAGGACAATGTTCCGGGGCGTTCGACGCCTGCGACACAAGGAACTTCGGCACCGCGCCCACAATCACCATAGATTTCCACTTTGGACCCTAAGGCGCACGTTCGCGAAAAGCTTGATGATTACGCGCTTCGGACACTTCGGCGTTCAGAAAAGCTCTGTCCGATAGCGAAGCACAATACAGAGCCGCCAATGCGTTCCCGCTCGAAATTTCTTCTTAAGAATTGCAAAATGCGCATAGCGATGGAGAGATTCAATTGACGGCAAAGGAAAGACCGCCCCCTCAAGGCCCTCTCGCTTCGTGTCGTGCAACTGTAATCCTGCTGGTCTTCACGCCTAGCCGACGCTAGCCTCCCGGGCATCGAATGCGTATCGGGAGACCTGAATGATCCGCCCATTTCTCGCCGCGGCCGCGCTGGCGCTCAGCCTGGCCTTTCCGGTCCAGGCACAGACCTTCCGCTGGGCCAATGACGGCGACGTCAATTCCATGGACCCCTATACGCGGTCCGAGACCTTCCTCCTCACCTTCAACGCCAATTTCTACGAGCCGCTGATCCGGCGCGACCGCAACCTGCGCCTCGAACCCGCGCTGGCCGAGAGCTGGGAACAGGTGGACCCGACGACCTGGCGTTTCCACCTCCGCCACAACGTCCGCTTCTCCGACGGCACGCCGTTCACGGCCGAGGACGTGGTCTTCTCCATCGTCCGTGCCCGCGGCCCCGGCTCCAACATCCAGGCCTACTTCGCTTCGGTTGCCGAGGTGCGCTCGCCGGATCCCTTCACCGTCGACCTCATTACGCGCGGCCCGAGCCCGATCCTGCCGGAGGAGCTGACCAGCTTCGGCGTCATGAGCAAGGCCTGGCTTGAACGGAACAACGCCGCCCGCGTGGCCGACCTCACTTCCCGCGAGGAGAACTTCGCGACCCGCAACGCGATGGGCACCGGCCCCTTCCTGCTCGCCTCGCGCGAGCCCGACCGCCGCACCGTGCTGACGCCGAACCCGCTGTGGTGGGACACGCCGGTGCACAATCTCACTCGCGTCGAATTCAACGTGATCGCCAACGACGCGACCCGCGTGGCCGCTCTGCTCTCGGGCGAAGTGGATATGATCTACACCGTGCCGCCGCAGGACATGGAGCGCATCGGCCGCACCGCCGGGCTGCGCATCATCCAGGGGCCCGAGCTGCGCACGATCTATCTCGGCATGGACCAGATGCGCCCGGAGCTGCTGAAGAGCGACGTACGCGGGCGGAACCCGTTCCAGGACGTCCGCGTCCGCCGCGCGGTGTACCAGGCGATCGACATCGAGGCGATTCGCAGCCGCGTCATGCGCGGCCAGTCGCGCCCAACGGGCCAGATCTTCGGCCCGGGCGTGAACGGCTTTCTCGAGGCGAACGACACGCGCCTGCCGCTCGACGTCGACGGCGCACGGCGGCTGCTGGCCGAGGCGGGCTACCCCAACGGCTTCGGCGTCACGCTCGACTGCCCGAATGACCGCTATGTGAACGATGAGGGCATCTGCACCGCCGTCGTCTCCATGCTCGCCCGTATCGGCGTGCGCGTGACGCTGGCGGCGCAGACCCGTGCGCGCTTCTTCACCGAGGTGAACGGCCCTCGCTACAACACCAGCTTCTATTTGCTGGGTTGGACGCCCAACACCTATGACGCGCAAAACTCGCTGTTCAACCTGGCCGGCACGCGCGACGGCACGCGTGGCGTCTTCAACAATGGCGGCTACTCAAACCCGCGCTTCGACGCCCTCGTCGACCAGATCACGATCGAGACCGTGCCAGCCCGCCGGCAGGAGCTGATCACCGAGGCATCGAACCTCCTGCGGGAAGACGTGGCCTATATCCCTCTGCACCAGCAGCAGGTGGTCTGGGCTGCCAGGCAGAACATCACGCTGCAGCAGCAGGCGGATAACGGGTTTCCGCTGCGGCTGGTGCGCGTGGGGAACTAGAATAGGTCCCGAAGGGGTTCGAGAGGACTCCGTTCTTTGTCCGGGACCTCGTTTCCGGGGCCTTACCAACAGGATCTGGCAGGCATTATCCTTGCCAGATCCTACAGCGGCCTGCGGAATCTACATCTCAACCCTATGCGGCATCGCTTGACAGGGTAGGGCCGATGCTTCTGATTGGCCCCGAGATCTAGGTCCGGGATTGGCCTCCCGATTTGGCCCTGCAACCGAGATATTTAGCCGGCGGAGGTTGAGCGTGAACGCAGTCGATGCCTCGGCCGGCGGGCGCTTCGCGCGGAACCAGGCGGTCCTGGCGCGATCCACGGTCTCCCGGCCGCGTTTCACTCTCCTGCTGCCGATCGCCGCCGTGCTCGTTCCCGTCATCATGCTGTCCGGCAGCGCGTGGCTGAATTGGCGCACGGCCATGGAAGACGCGACCACCCAGCTCAGCCATACGGCCGATGCGGCGGCGGATTACGGCTCCCGCGCGCTGAATGCCTATGCGGTCGCCGCGGGCCGCATAAACGAGCGCCTGCGGGGCATGACGGACGAACAGATCCGCGCGCAGGAACTCCCGCTGCACCAGGAGCTGCAACGGCTGGTGGAGGATCTGCCGCACGCCCAGCACGGCTGTGTGACCGACGGCGCCGGTTTCCCGCTTCTGGCCACGAATCTCTATCCAGTCCGGCATGAGCTCCCAATGGCGGATCGCGACTATCTCGCCGCCTTGAAGGGCCCCACCCCCCCGGAGACCTATATCGGCCGGCCGTTCCTTCAGCCGGACGGGAACCAGCTCCTCTTCGACATCGCGCGCCGTCGTCGCGAGACCGGCAACAGCGATGTCCTGCCCGACGGTTTCGATGGCGTCGTTCGCGTCTCGATCAGGCCCGATGTGCTGGCCGAGAGCATGCGGCGGCTGTCGGCTGCCCCCGGCGACGTGCTCGCGCTCATTCGCGAGGATGGCCAGATCCTGAGCCGCACCACCGGCCAGGACGGTATCCTGCCGCCCATCCCCCCGGGCAGGCCCTTTCACGCAGCCGTTGCGAGCGGGACCGCCAGCGCCGCCTATGAAACGGTCGGCTTGGCCGGAGGAACCGCCTGGGTTGCAGCGCTGCGGCGCCTCGACGGCTTTCCCGTCTATGCCGTCAGCTTGCGGCCGCGATCGGCCGTCATGGCGCATTGGCGCCGCAGCGTGGCCACGCAGCTGATCTTCGGTATCCCCGCGACTTTGGCCCTGCTTCTGCTGGCCATGCGCGTGCGCCGCGATCAGCTGCGGCTAGGCCTGACCAATGCCAGCCTCGAAAGCGAGGTGGAGCGAAGCGCCGACCGGCTGGACCGGGCCGGGCGCCTTGGGCTGGTCGCCACTTTCGAGATCGACCTGCACTCGGGCGTGAATCGCCGCTCGGCGGAATACATGTCCCTGCAGGGCTATCAGGCATCGCCGGCGGAGGAGCAGCATGCCGATTGGGTGCGGCGGCTGCATCCGGACGACCGGGACCGCGCGGAGGCGGTGTTCCTCGAAGCGGTCTCCGACGCGAGCGGCATCACTGAATACTCCCAATCCTACCGAATCATGACGCACACCGGCGGCATCCGCTGGATCGCGGCGCGCGGCGATATCGAGCGCGATGCCCAGGGACGTGCCCTGGTCATGCGCGGTGCCCACGTCGATGTGACGCCGCTGCGCACCACGGAGCTCGCGCTGGCCGAAAGCGATGCCCGGCTGCGGTTGGCCCAGGAGGCCGCGGGAATCGGCACCTGGGAATGGGTGCCCGCGACCCGCGCCCTGACCTGGTCTCGCAAGATGATCGAGCTCTGGGGCTTCGATCCCGCGGAGGGCCAGCCCGGCCTTGCCGCGACGGTGGCGCGGCTGCACCCCGACGATCGGGGGCGCGTGCGCCGCCAGATGGCGATCTCTCAGCGCACCGGCCATTTCCGCAGCGAGTTCCGGATCCTCCGGCCTTCCGCCGATGGCGAGCCGGAAACCGTCTGGGTCACTGCGCGGGCGCGGCGGCTGCCCTTCGAGGCCGGCCCGGAGCCCCGGCTGATGGGCGTCGCCTATGACATCACCGAGCGCAAGCTGGCCGAGGAGAATGCCACGCTGCTCGCGCATGAGGTCGAGCATCGGGCCAAGAACGTCCTCGCCGTCGTGGCCGGCCTGCTGCGCGTAACGAAGGCGGCGAACCAGGAGGCCTATATCGAGGTCATGGAAGGCCGCGTTCAGGCCTTGGCACGGACGCTGACGCTGCTGAGCCAGTACCGCTGGAAGGGCGCCAGCCTGCGCGAACTGGTAGCGCATGAGATGGAGCCCTTCAGCACCGGCTCGGGGTTGGGCATCGTCCTGTCCGGTCCGCATGTCCTGGTGGAGGCGGCCATGGCACAACCGCTTTCCATGGCGCTGCACGAGCTGGCGACCAACGCGGCGAAATACGGCTCGCTTTCGGTACCGACCGGGCGGCTGGAGATCGGCTGGTGGGTCGAGGATGAGACTGTCCACCTGGTCTGGCGGGAGCTGGGCGGGCCGAGGCTGGAAGGCCCGCCGGCGCGGCTCAGCTTCGGTTCGCAACTCATCCGGCAGACCTTCGAGAACCAGCTGGGCGGCGCCATGAACAAGAGCTGGGACCCGAGCGGGCTGGTCTGCACCGTGAGCTTTCCGTTGCGGGCGGGGTAAAGGCGGCAACAATCGTCCGGCGCCCGCACGGCGTTGTTGCGCCAGCCGTCGCATATCCTGTTTCATCGCGGCATCAAGGAGCGTCCAGGCTCCGCGCCAGTCCCCCGGCTCCGTCAAACCCTTGACTGGAGCTTGCCAGATGTATCGCCGAAACCTGTTCGCCGCCGGCGCCGCTGCGCTGGCCTCCCCTGCAATGGCGCAGCCCGCCGGCAGCCGGGTGCTGAAATTCGTCCCGCAATCCGACCTGACGGTCATCGATCCCGTCGTCACCACGGCCTACGTGACCCGCAACCACTCCTTGCTGATCTACGACCAGCTCTACGGCTATGACGAGAGTCTCAGCCCCACGCCCCAGATGGTCGAGGGCCACACGCTCGAAGAGGACGGCAAGCGCTGGACCTTCCGCCTGCGCGAGGGGCTGCGGTTCCACGACGGCACGCCGGTGCGCGGGATCGACTGCATCGCGTCCATCAAGCGCTGGGCGGCCCGGGATTCGCTCGGCCAGGCGATGATGGCGCGCCTCGCCGAGATGACGGCGCCCGACGACCGCACCTTCGTCATCCGCCTCAACCGGCCCTATGGCCCGATGCTGGATACACTGGCCAAGATTGGGCCCTCGGCGCTGTTCATCATGCCCGCGCGCATCGCCGATGCGGTGGATCCCTTCACCGCCATCCGCGAGGTCGTGGGCTCCGGGCCCTTCAGGTGGAAAGAGGATGAGCGGGTGGTGGGCGCGCGCGCGGTCTATGAGCGCTTCGCCGGCTACCGGCCGCGCGAGAGCGGCCAGATCGCCTGGTCGGGCGGGCCGAAGATCGCGCATTTCGACCGTGTCGAGTGGACGGTGATGCCCGACCCCGGCACCAAGGCGGCGGCGCTGCGCAACGGCGAGATCGATTGGTGGGAGAACCCGCCGAACGACCTGCTCCCCCTGCTGCGCCGTTCGCGAGAGATCGTGACGAAGAAAGGCAATCCGCTCGGCACGGTTGGCAGCGGGATCTTCAACTGCCTCCAGCCGCCTTTCGACAAGCCGGCCATTCGGCGCGCGGTGCTCGGCGCCATGTCGCAGGCCGACTTCATGACTGCCGCCGCTGGCACCGAGCCCGGAAGCTGGCGTGAGGGCGTGGGCATCTTCACGCAGGGCACGCCGCTGGCGAGCGATGCTGGGATGGAGATCATCACCCGCCCGCGCGACATTGAGCGTTCGAAGCGCGAGTTGCGCGAGGCCGGCTACAACGGCGAGCGCGTGGTGCTGATGGGCGCCACCGACCAGCCGGAGCTCATGGCGCTCGGCGAAGTGGCGAATGACCTGCTGGTGAAGCTCGGCATGAACGTGGACTACCAGGTCGCCGACTGGGGCACGGTGGTGCAGCGCCGCGCCAGCAAGGAGCCGGTGGAACGCGGCGGGTGGAGCATGTTCCACACGACCTGGACGGGCCTCGATTCGCTGAACCCGCTCAGCTACCAGGTGCTGCGGTCCAACGGCCAGAACGCCTGGTTCGGCTGGCCCGACGCGCCGCGCGCCGAGGAACTGCGCATGGCCTGGATCGATGCGCCCGACATCGACCGGCAGAAGGCGATCGCGGCGGAGTTCCAGCGCGAGATCCTGCAGCAGGCGACCTATATGCCGACGGGGCAATATTTTGCGTCGACTGCCCACCGGCGCAACATCACCGGGGTGCTGGAAGGGATCATAGCGTTCTGGAACGTGCGGCGGGTTTAGGCCGCTTCTCCGTCACAGCTCCGTGAAGAGCAGCGCCTGGCTCGCATCGCCGCGCCAGGCGCCCTCGTATTGCTGCAGGATCCGGTCAGCCTGGGTTAGCCCGCTTTCCACGATCTCGTGCAGCGGCGCGAGGTACTGCTCCTCGCCAAGGCCGCGCGCCTTCAGCCCGGCCTCGCTGATCGCCAGCGCGTCGCGCGCCACGTCGCGCAGGCTGCGGCCCCCGATCGTCGCGTCCAGCGCCAGCTTCGGCACGGCATCCCGGAGCATGTGCAACTCGGCGACGCTCCAGCCCTTTGTCAGGGCGCGGGCAGCCTTTTGCGCCGCGTCGTCGTAGATCAGCCCGACCCAGAAGGCGGGCTTGGCCTGCAGCATGGCAGCGCTGCCGGAATCCGAGCCGCGCATTTCCAGGAACTTCTTCAGCCGGACTTCCGTGAAGAGGGTGGTCACGTGATCCGCCACGTCGCCCATCGTGGCCTCAACGCCGGGGAGGGCATCGAGCCCCTTTGCCATGAACTGGCGGAAGCTCTGGCCGGCCACGTCATGGAGCTTGCCGTCGCGCGCCACGAAGTACATCGGCACGTCGAGCGCGAATTCCGCGAATTGCTCGAAGCCGAAGCCCTCCTCGAAGACGACGGCGGGGATACCGGTGCGGTCGGGATCCACATCGGACCAGACATGTCCGCGCAGCGACTTGTAGCCCGAGGGCTTGCCCTCCCGCAGCGGCGAGCTGGCGAAAAGCGCGGTGGCCAACGGCTGCAGGGCGAGCGACACGCGCAGCTTCTCGACCATGTCGGCCTCGTCGCCGAAGTCGAGGTTCACCTGCACGGTCGAGGTGCGCAGCATCATGTCGAGGCCGAGCTGCCCGCGCAGCGGCATGTAGCGCCGCATGATGGCGTAGCGGCTCTTGGGCATCCAATGAATGTCCTCACGCCGCGCCACGGGGTGGAAGCCCAATCCAGCGAAGCCGAGCCCGAGCGGCCCGCCGACCTCGTGCACGTCCCGAAGATGGGCCGCGAGCTCCAGCCGGGTCTGGTGCAGATCCTCCATGGGGGCGCCGGAGAGTTCGAATTGCCCGCCCGGCTCCAAGCTGACCGAGGCCTCGCCGCGGGTCAGCCCGATGATGTTCTCGCCGTCGCGGATGGGCTCCCAGCCTTTGGCCATGATGCCTTCCAGCATCGCGGCAATGCCGAGGTTCTCGTAGTCGGGCGGGGAGAGGCCGGTGCGGCGGAAGCCGAACTTCTCGTGCTCCGTGCCGATGCGCCAAGCCGAGCTTGGTTTGGAGCCGGCCGAAAACCATTCGGCCAGCTGGCGCGCGGCAATGATCGGCGTCGGATCAGCCTGACCGGGATTGGACATGCGGGCGCTCTCGTTTCCAGAAGAAATCAGTCTTGGGCATCGAGCGAGAAGGAGATTGCTCCGAGCCCCGCAACCAGCGCCGTCTCCGCGCGCAGGATGCGCGGCCCAAGCGTGGCGAGCGTAACAAAGGGACGCCGGGCGAGATCGTCAAGCTCGGCCCGGTCGAAGCCCCCCTCGGGGCCGACCAGGAAGCCACAGGGGGCGCGCAAATCCGCCAATCTGGCGTGCAGGGGTGGCGCGTCCCGGCGCTCGGCGGCGACGATCAGCGGGGCGCCGTCCCAGGCATCGAGCACCAGGTGGAGCGGGCGCGACTCCTCGACGCGGGGGAGGGAGAGGCGCTCGCATTGCTCCGCCGCCGCGCGGGCGATGCCGGTGAGGCGCTGTGTATTGCTGCGATCGGCCACGCAATGGCGCGTCAGCACGGGCTGGATGAGGGTGGCGCCGAGCTCCGTCGCTTTCTCCACCGCCCAGTCCATCGCCTCGCGCTTCAGCGCCGCGATGAGGGCGCGCAGTTCGGGCTCCGGGGAGGGGGCGCGAAGGCGAGCGCCGATCCGCATGGCGCCGCGATCCTTGCGAAGCGCCGTCAGTTCGGCGGCGAATTCGCCGTCGGTGGCGTTGAAGGCGCGCAGCTCGGCGCCGGGCGCGCGGCGGAGGACGTGGCCGATGTGGTGCGCCTGGGCGGGCGTCAGCGCGATCTTGACGCCTTCGGCCAGCGGGGTCTCGGCGTGGATGCGAGGGATGGACATGGCCCGATGTGCCGTGCTGCATGCCGCCGTGCAAGAGAACCCTTCCGCCCAGGGCTATACCGACATCCGCGCCGAGGGCTGGGTCGCGCTGCTGCCGCGCTCCTGGCGCCCCTATGCGCTGTTGATGCGGGCGGACCGGCCGATCGGGGCCTGGTTGCTTTTCCTGCCGGGGCTTTGGGGCATCGTCCTGATGGCGCCGTCCTGCGGGCGGGGCATATGGCTGACCCTGCTGTTCTTCGTAGGCGCATTCGTGATGCGCGGCGCGGGCTGCGTGGTGAACGACCTCTGGGACCGCGACATCGACCGGAAGGTGGAACGCACGCGGGGGCGGCCGCTCGCCTCGGGCGCCGTCACGCCGAAACGGGCGGTGGCCTTCCTGGCGGGTCTCTGCGTGATCGGGCTCGCGATCTTGCTGCAGCTGAATGCGGCCGCGATCTGGCTCGGCGTGTTCTCGCTGCTGCCGATCCTGCTCTACCCCCTTGCCAAGCGGGTGACGGATTACCCGCAGCTGGTCCTCGGCTTCACCTTCGGCTGGGGAGCTCTGATGGGGCCGGCGGCGGCGAGCGGATCGCTGAGCTGGGCAGCCCTGGCGCTTTACGCCGGCACCGTCGCCTGGATTTTCGCCTACGACACGATCTACGCCCATCAGGACCGAGAGGACGATGCCATGGTCGGCATCCGCTCCACCGCCCTGACCTTCGGCGCGCGCACACGGCCGGTTCTGGCCGGCTGTTACGCCGCCACGCTTGCGTTGCTGGCGCTGACGGGCTGGCTCGCGGGAATGTCCGCTTGGTTCTATGGCGGGCTGCTGCTGCCGGGCGCCTTGCTGGCGCGGCAGGTGGTGACGCTCGACATCCACGACCCCGCGCATTGCCTGCGGCTCTTCAAGGCCAATCGCGAGGTGGGGCTCGCGATGGCCCTCGCCATCCTGCTGGGCCGGTTTTGAGCGGCGCCGCCGCGTTTATCCGCGCCAATACGGTCGTTGCCGAAGCGCCGCTGCTGCCCGGGATTTCGCTGCATCTGGCGACCGAGATCACCCCGATCTGGCAGGCCAGCGAGGACTTCCTCACCCAGCACGGCATGGAGCCTCCCTTCTGGGCCTTTGCCTGGCCCGGTGGGCAGGCCTTCGCGCTTTCCATCCGCGCCTCACCCGAACTGGTGCGCGGCCGCCGCGTGCTGGATTTCGCCGCCGGCTGCGGCATCGCCGCCATCGCGGCGGCTCAGGCCGGAGCGGCGCTGGTCGAGGCCGCGGAGATCGACCCGCTCGCCATCGCGGCCATTGGCCTGAACGCCGTATTGAATCAGGTCCAGGTCACGGCCCTGGCCGAGGACGTCGTGGGCCTTCCTTGCCGCTGGGACGTCATCCTCGCCGGCGACGTCTGCTACGAGGCGCCGATGACCGCGCATATCCTGCCGTGGCTACGCGCGATGGCGGCGGCGGGTTGCGAGGTGCTGATCGCCGATCCCGGCCGGGCCTATCTGCCGCGCGACGGGATGCGAGAGGTGTCCCGCCACGTCATCCCCACCTCGCTGGAGCTGGAGGACCGGATGGAGCGAATGGTCACGATCGCCCGATTGCTGCCTTGTTGATGCCACGGAGGCACTCAACTCTCCCTCCGCATGTGGCCCACCTTCCTCGCAGCTCTGCTGCTCACCCTCCCGGCACCGCCGGCATCCGGACGCGACAACGCGCCGCCTAGCGCGCTCGACCGCGCAGAGTCCGGCGGAGAGCTGCCGGGCCAGGCCATCCGATCTGTGGCGCCGGCCCCGCTGGAAGAGGACGCCGACGGGGAAGAAGACCGAGAGAGCTGACCGCTGCTCCTCGCCGTTCCAGGAATGCGCCAGCTACAAGCGCCGCTGGGTCGGAGGAGGCAGGTAAGGGCCGGAAGCACGCGCGCACTGTGGCGGCGACTTCACCCTCGCAACCCGCCAGGTCCGGTGCGGTTTCACCGCTACCGGCTTTGGGTTAGACACGCGCAGCGCCGCAGCAGGGGGCAGCATCCGCATGAGTGGTTATTTCTTCGAGGACCTGGTCATCGGCCAGACCGCCAGCTTCGCCAAGACCATCACCGAGGCCGATATCCTGCTCTTCGCCGCCGTGTCCGGGGACACCAATCCCGTCCATATCAATGCCGAGGCCGCCGCACTCTCCCTGTTCAAGGAGCGGGTCGCGCATGGCATGCTCTCCGCTGGGCTGATCTCGGCGGCGCTGGGTACCAAGCTGCCGGGGCCGGGCTGCATCTACCTCAACCAGAGCCTGCGCTTTCGCGCGCCCGTGAAGATCGGCGCGACGGTGACCGCGACCGTCATCATCACCGCGCTGGACCCCAAGAAGAACCACGTCACCCTCGACACGGTCTGCACCGTGGGCGGCAAGCCGGTCATCGACGGCGAAGCGGTCATGCTGGTGCAGGGACGCCCATGAAGAACGTCTGTGTGTTCTGCGGCGCCCAGCCCGGGCGTGATCCTGTTCATGCGCAGCTCGCGGCGGCACTCGGCACGGCGATAGCCGCCCGCGGCTTCGGCCTGGTCTATGGCGGCGGCAAGGTCGGCCTCATGGGCATCGTGGCCGATGCGGCGCTGCAGGGTGGCGCCGAGGTGATCGGGGTCATCCCCGAGGCGCTGATGGATCGCGAGCTCGGCCATGGCGGCGTCACCGACCTGCGCATCGTGCCCTCGATGCATGTCCGCAAGGCCCTGATGAACGACCTGGCCGACGGATTCGTCGTGCTCCCCGGCGGGATCGGCACGCTGGAGGAGGCGGTGGAGATCCAGTCGTGGGCGCAGCTCGGCATCCACGGCAAGGGGTTGGTTTTCCTCGATACGGGCGACTACTGGGCGCCGTATTTCGCCCTGCTCGATCGCATGGCGGATGCTGGCTTCGTCCAGCCGCAGCATGCCGGCCTCGCCTTGCGGGCTCATGCGCCGGAGGCCGCGCTCGATGCCCTCGCGAATTGGAAACCGCCGACGGTGACGCGCTGGATGACGCAGACCGAGGCATGAGCGCGACCAACGCGGCCATTCACCTGGATTGGACCGCGCTGCCGGAAGAAGCGCGCGGCGCCACCCTTGCGCTCGGCAATCTGGACGGTGTGCATCTCGGCCATGTCGCGGTGCTTGCCGCGGCCCATCAGGCCCGCCCCGACCTGACGCTGGGCGCGCTTACCTTCGAGCCGCATCCCCGCGAGCATTTCCGGCCCGACGATCCGCCGTTCCGCCTGACCCTGCTTCCCGCCAAGGCCGCGGCCCTTGCCGTGCATGGTGCGCGGCACGTCATCGCCCTGGGCTTCGGCGCGGAGATGGCGGCGATGTCGGCCGAGGATTTCGTGGAGCTGGTGCTGCACCGGGCACTTGGCGCACGGCATCTTGCCTGCGGGCCGGATTTCGCCTTCGGCCACCGGCGCGGCGGCGACGTCACCTTTCTCGCCCAGGCGGCCGAGGCGCGGGGGATCGGCCTTTCCATCGTGCCGCATATCGCGGATGCCGAGGGGCACCTCAGCTCCACCCGCATCCGCCGTCTGCTGCAGGACGGCTATCCCGAGCGCGCGGCGGCGATGCTCGGCCGTCCCTTCGCCATCGTCGGCCCGGTGACGCATGGCGATGCGCGCGGCCGCACGCTTGGCTTTCCGACGGCTAACATTCCTCTCGGCCGGCATCTGGAGCCGGCGCGCGGCGTCTATGCCGTCCGGGCCACGCTGCCGGACGGGCGGCTGGTCGCCGGTGTCGCCAATCTCGGCCGCCGGCCCACGCTGGGCGGCGATCCGATTTCCCGGCTGGAGGCGCATCTCTTCGACTTCGCGGAGGATTTGTACGGCCAGGAGCTGAGCGTCTCGTTGGTCGCGTTCCTGCGGGAGGAGCGCCGCTTCAACGGCCTGGATGCCCTGAAGTCGCAGATCGCAGTGGACTCGGAAGCCGCAAGGCGCTTGGTCGGCTGAAGGTCGAGCGCGGCAGAGCGCGAGAGGGCGGAGCCCTTTCGCCCTTCACCCACTCCGAAGCGGCACCCCACAAGCCGGGCAGACCTCAGCAACCACCGGCTCCCCCGAGCCCGGCGTGATCACAAGCATCCGGCTGGTGGTACGCAGCCGGAGGTCGTCGAAGACCCCGATGCGCGCGTGTCCCCGCTGAGCCAGCAAGGCCTCAAGCCC
>JAQGHY010000269.1 GCA_028291455.1 Rubritepida sp.
CGAGAACCGCCTCGGCCCCAAAACCGGGCGCGGCTATCGCGAATGGCCGCCGGAACGCGCCGCCGAGGAGCGCGCGCGATATGAGCGCGTACTGGCCGCGGCACAGCCCCTCCTGCGCGACGAGGTATGACCAAGTCGCGCGTCGTCCTGCTGCTGGGCACGACGCAGACCCTGGCCTGGGCGAGCAGCTACTACCTGCCCGCCATCCTCGCGCCGGCGATCGCGCGCGATACCGGCGTGGCGACCGCGACGGTCTTCGTGGCCTTCTCCTGCGCGATGCTGATTTCGGCGGCGCTCGGCCCGCGCGTCGGCGCACTGATCGACCGGCATGGCGGACGAGGGGTGCTTGCCGCCTCCAACCTCGTCTTCGTGGCGGGGCTGGCCTTGCTGGCATCGGCATCGGGTCCGGTGCTGCTCTTCGCGGCCTGGATGGTGCTCGGCCTCGCCATGTCGATGGGCCTCTATGAGGCCGGTTTCGCAACCCTGGCCCGGCTCTACGGCAAGGGGGCGCGCAGCGCGATCACGGGGATCACCTTGCTCGGCGGCTTCGCCAGCACCGTCGGATGGCCGTTGACCGCCGCCTTGGAGGCGGAGTTCGGCTGGCGCGCCGCCTGCCTCGGCTGGATCGCGATCCACCTGCTGATCGCGCTGCCGCTGAACCTCTTCCTCCCGAGGGCGGAAGCGGCGGCGGAGGAAGTGGCGGCTGTGACGCCGGTGGCAGCAGCGGTGAAGGAGACGCGGCGCGCGGCCCTGCTCATGGCCGCCATCTTCTCGGTGAGTTCCTTCACCGCGGCCGCCCTCGGCGCGCATTTGCCCGCACTTCTGCTGGCGGCCGGTACCACCCCCGCCGCCGCCATCGCCGCCGGTGCGCTGCTCGGTCCGGCCCAGGTCGGCGCGCGGTTGCTGGAATTCACGCTGCTGCGGCGGGCGCATCCGCTGCTTTCGGCCAAGCTCGCCCAGATCAGCCACCCGATTGCCGCCGGGCTGCTGCTGGTCTTCGGCGCACCGGCGGCCATGGCCTTCGCCGTGGTGCACGGGGCGGGCAACGGCATTCTCACGATCGTGCGCGGCACGCTGCCGCTCGCGGTCTTCGGCGCTGCGGGCTACGGCGCGCGGCAGGGGCTGATCGTGGCACCGGGGCGCTTCCTCGCGGCGCTGGCCCCGGCGGTCTTCGGCTTCTTCGTCGAGGGGTATGGCGTTGCGGCGCTCTGGCTCACCATCGCCATGTCGGTCGCGGCCTTTATCGGGCTGTACTTCCTTCGCGTTGCGCCAGAAAGCCAAGAAGCGTCGCGTTGAACTCTTCCGCCGCCTCGTAGGCAACCCAATGCCCGGCGCCCAGGACCACATGGGAGAGCAGGGTCGGGTCGATCTCGCGCAGCACGTCGAGCCGCGACTTGACGTCCGGCCAGGCCACCGTGTCCATCTCGCCCCAGATGCCGTTGAGCGGTGCCTTCACCTGCATCAGCGCCTCCTTCAAGCTGGTGCCCGAGGCGAAGCCCCGGCTGCGGAAGCGCGCGTGCTGGGTGTTGTATTCCTGGATGTCGAGCGCGGTGTCGTCGATCTTCGTGCGGTCGCGGATCATCAGCCGCGCGAGGTTCTCCGCATTGGCCGCGCGCCGTGCGGCGCCCTCCTTGTCGCGCACCTTGAGCAGTTCGAGCGGCGGGCGTGGCAGCCCCAGCGACGCCGCGCCCACCACGGTTACGCTGCGCACATGGTCGCCCTCCAGCACGGCGAGGTGGCCGCCGACATTGGCGCCGAAGGAGAAGCCCGCAAGGTGGTAGCGCCGGTCCGGACCGAGCAGCGTCTCGAGCCCGGCCGCGAGCGGCGCGGCGACGTCGAAGATGTTCTTCGGGTCCGTCGGCATGGCGCTTTCGCCGAGGCCGGGGATATCCGCCGCGATCACGCGGTAGCGCGCCGACAGCGCGTCGATGTTGCGCAGCCAGTGCCGCCAGCTGCCCGAGCCGCCATGCAGCAGCACCAGGATATCGGGCCCCGCACCCCAGCTGCGCCAGACGACATCGCCCTCGCCGCAGGGCGTGCGGTTGAGGGTCGCGCGGGCTTCGATGGTTTCGATCTCGTTCATGCAGGCAAGCTCCTCCCGCGCCGGGCTTCGACGCGTGTGATCCAGGTGGTGGAGACGAAGATCACGGCGGCGCCCAAAAGCGTCGCCGTGGTGGGTATTTCGGACAGGAAGAGGTAGCCCAGGCCCGCGGCCCAGATCATGTCGAGGAACCGCACCGGCTGCGCGGTGGAGATGTCCGCCAGCCGAAAGGCGTTGGTCAGGAACCAGTGGCCGAGGCTACCCAGCCCGCCGCAGAGCAGCGCCACCGCCCATTGCCAGGCGGTCGGCCATTCCCAGACGATAAGCGCCACCGGCAGGGTGAAGAGCGTCACGGTCAGCGACTGCCAGGCGACGATCACCGTCGGCGAATCGCGGCGTGCGAGGGCCTTGGTAATGAGGAAGGAGGCGGCGAAAAGGGGCGAGGAGGCCAGCATCAGCAGCGAGCCATAGGCCTCCGCCCCGCCGAGCCGCGGCCCCACGATAACCAGCACACCCGCGAAGCCCAGCAGTGCCGAGGCCCAGCGCTGCCAGAACATCGGCTCCTTCAGGAAGATGACGGCACCGACCATTACGAAGATCGGGCTGGTGAAGCCGATGGCGACGAGCTCGGCGAAGGGGAT
>JAQGHY010000296.1 GCA_028291455.1 Rubritepida sp.
GCGGCGAGCTGGGCACCGCGCCCGCGCGGGGCGGCGACCACGCGGCCGAGCCGCGCCGTGCCGTCCGCGCTGCCGCCATCGGCCAGGATGACTTCGCCGACGCCCGCCCCGGCCAGCGCCTCCAGCAAAGGCGGCAGCGCCCGTGCCGCGTTCAGCGTCGGGATGACCACAGAGATTCTGCCAAGTTTCTCTTTTTGTTCTTGACAGGCGAAGCTCATTTCCACACCTTCCGTTTAGAACAATCAGAGAACATGGCCATGCCCGATGGTGGTGGTTTTTCCCTGGCCCAGAAGGGCCGCGGTGCAGTCTCCAATCCGCATGTGCGCTTCGACGCACAGACGGCCGAGGCTTTCGACGACGGCTGGGGGTCGCTCCTCGAAGAGATGCCGGCGTTGCGTACCACGTTGACGCGCGAGGCGGCGAAGTCCGCGCTCACCTACAACGACAGCCCCGATATCGGCTTCGACCGCTCGCTCAACCCCTACCGGGGCTGCGAGCACGGCTGCGTCTATTGCTTCGCCCGGCCGAGCCACGCCTATGTCGGCCTCTCGCCCGGCCTGGATTTCGAAACGAAGATCCTCTTCAAGCCGGACATGCCGGAGATCCTGGCGCGTGAGCTCTCCAAGCCCGGCTACAAGCCCAAGCCGGTGACGCTGGGCGCCAATACCGACCCCTACCAGCCGATCGAGCGGACGCAGGGGCTGACGCGCCGCATCCTGGAAGTGCTGGAGCGCTTCGGCCACCCGGTGAGCATCGTGACCAAGGGCGCCGGCGTGGTCCGCGACATCGACATCCTGGCGCGGATGGCCAAGCGGAACCTGGTGCGCGTCTGCGTCTCGATCACCACGCTCGACGCACGGCTGGCCCGGGTGATGGAGCCCCGCGCGGCGAGCCCGGTGCGGCGGCTGGAAGCGGTGCGCCAGCTTTCGGCGGCCGGCATCCCCGTCGCGGTACTGGCGGCGCCGATGATCCCCGGCATCAACGATGCCGAGCTGGAGCGGATCCTGGAGGCGAGCGCGAGGGCAGGGGCGACGAGCGCGGGCTATGTGCTGCTGCGCCTGCCGCTGGAGCTGAAGCAGATCTTCGAGGATTGGCTGAACCAGCATTTTCCGGACCGGGCAGCGAAGGTGCTGGCGCTGGTTCGGCAGACGCGGGGCGGGAAGCTTTATGACTCGACGTTTGGGCAGAGGCAGAGCGGGCAGGGGCCTTATGCGGAGGTGCTGGGACAGAGGTTTGTGCTGGCGCTGAAGCGAGCGGGTCTGGGGGAGCGGATGCGGCCGGCGCCGTTGGATTGCGGGCATTTCAATGGACGGGCGGATGATCGGCAGTTGGCGCTTTTGTGAAGGTAAGATTCTAGAGCCACCGCCTGTCTAATATACGCTTCGTGCTTAACGGCTGAGGCTTGCTATCAAGAAGCGGCCCAACCTGACCCAATAAACCCGAAGCTCGTTCTCCATGGGCGCGAAATCGGGCGAATGGATATACCTCTGCATGCTCGTCACGGAGATCAGCTGATCGTCGCGCCTTATCCTCTCGAGTTCGTCAAAGTAGGGACGATCAATTATCTGCCGTCTCAGAAGATCAGCTGAAACGGTACCCACTTTCCGGGAAAGGGAATCCGGAACGTCCAGCTGGTGTTCTGCTAAATAACTCTCAACAGAGAGCTCGACCAAAATCCGCATCAATGCCGACGTTGCGTTGGGATGCTCCCTGAACGTAAGCGACTGCAGTTCTTCCCAAATCGCCCTTACGCGCTGTTGAGCCGCTATCCACTGAATCCGAGGGGCATCCGCCGGAATAAACGTCGTTTGCGGCGGCTTGGCGCGCGGCTGGGTTCTTCTAGGATTTCTTAGCGCCGCGGCCGCTTCAACGGGTGCTTGCAGGCGCTCATTTTCGTGAGGGAGAACACCTTCCTCGTCCAGGCGGTTCAGATAGGCCCGCTTGCCTTCATTGTTCCAGAGATCGCGGAGGGTCACGACCTTATTAGACAGGTCGGTTGCAATCCGATGAAGCGCCTCTGTGACCGCTCCGTGATCGTGAGTAAGTCGGAACCGATGCCCTGCAGAGCTAATTCCAGCCCGATTTCGGAACGCTTCGGACGACAGCAACCGAGTTAACGTAGACCAGGGTATGGCGCCCTCTGGAAGCCGCTCGGCCGCTGCAAGAAACGTCTCGATCTCGGCAGCGACATTGATGTCGCCACCACGCCCGGTCCGCTCGACGAAATTCAGTTTCGCTCGATCATTCCAGTTAAGCTGACCGACGCCTCGCTGCGAGCCGGTGTGGCGCCGGAAGAGAATGCTATCAATCAAGTCGCTGTTGTTTTCGACTTGGCACATCACGCGAGTTGGTATCTGCCGCTGTGCGTCGCGCCCTAACTGCACAAAGAAATCTCGCACTCCGACAGATGATGCACGATTAGGATCGACAAGTAATTTGGCACAAGCGACGCGCCGGTTCCCATCAAATACTATGTAGCCATCGTCTGACAACATCACCAAAGGAGGATCATATATCGCTCCTTCCGCGCTTATATCGGCAGCGAGACCTCGCATTTGAGCATCGTGTAGGCGGAACAGTTCAGCGATAGCTAGGTCTTCGCTTCCTACTTCGCCATGACGATCATTAGCTTGGTTAACTCGCAGGTCGGCGACCTTCAACTCCTCGTAAGCCAAAAGTTCACCCCTTAAATTACCGCTTAGATTTGTTGATTATGCACAAGGAGCTTGCGAGTGCCAGCCACGGGATTCCCGTGCATTGGCAATGACGTAACTCCGCAAAGTAAATTCATCTGCATATTCTACACTGGGCGGCCCGAATGCTGATCGGCGAATCATGAGCTGCGGGAGCGCCAGCTACTTCGGGAAGCAAAGCCAGATCGCTAAATTCCGCTTTGGCTACAACCAACGTTCAGAGGCTATTCAAGCACTGAGCGTCTTGACCAAAGCTCTGCATCAAGCCCGATTTTTCTTGCAGTGTAACTGATAATTTTCCTATAGCCCCTTATGCCCTCTCCCCTCCGCATCCCCCACGCGCCTCTATCAGACACCGACTGGAACGCCCTACTCCCCCACCTCCCAGCCTCCCTCCGCGGCCGCCCTTGCGACCTCCGCGCCCGCTTCGACGCCATCTTCCGCCTGGCCGCGACCGACGGCCCCTGGCGCGACCTCCCCGAGCAATACGGCAAGCCCGACACTATCTCCCGCCACTTCCGCCGCATGACTCACGAAGGCCTATGGGAGCGCCTGCTCAAAGCTCTGGCCGCCGCGCCCGAAAACCACCCCCTACGCAATCTCCTCGGCCCCATCTGCCGCGCCGCCCGCCGCGCCATCCGGCTGCGCGGGCTGGCGCTCATCCTCCTCGCCCGGCGTCTGGACCTGAAGCGCACCCTGCCGGGACCGCCTTGGATGGTCGCCGATCCCGATTTGTCCGAAATCCTCTTCGCCCAGATCAAGCCGGATAATATTCCCACGACCCGGTCCGAGTTCAGACCCGCGCTCGTGTTCTTCGGCCTCCTCAGGAGGACCCTGGCCGTTACCCGAGGCCGCAGATACATCCCGCGCTGCCTCAAGGCGTACTGGATATGAGCCCCGCGCTAAATCCGCGTCGTCCGGTCAGCGGCGGGCAGGGGGCCGACGAGGCGCCGCACGGCCTCGATCATGGCCGGCGTGTCCCAGGCCGCATCGCCCTCCAGCCGCGCCCGCTCCTGCCCGTTGCGGTCCACGATGACGGTCGTCGGCAATCCGCGCGCGCCCAGCGCCCGTGCCGCGTTCCCGCGCGGGTCGAGCCAGATGCCCAGCCCGGAAAGTCCGACGCGCTGGTAGAACGCCTCCACCACGGGCTTGCCGCCACGGTCCGAGGAGAGCGGCAGCACCGCGATCCGCTCCCCGGCCAAGGCTGCCGCCAGCTTCGCCAGCGCCGGCATTTCCGCGACGCAAGGCGGGCACCAGGTGGCCCAGAGGTTCAGCACCAGCCCCTGTCCGGCGAAATCCGCCGGCGACCGTTCGCGCCCCTCGGCGTCGAGAAAGGTGAGGGGCGGCAGCGGCTGGCTCTCCTCGCGCAGCCGCTCCGGCCCCACTGCAGCCTGTGCGGCTTGCGTGGCGGTCAAACCGGGGGCTACGACCATGCCAGCCTGAATCAGGCGGCGGCGCGACATCAGCACGGAAGCGGTACTCCCTTGTCCATCCCGAATGAGACCAAATCAAACCAGCAATGGGGCGGCCGTTTCGCCGAGGGCCCTTCGGCCATCATGCAGGCCATCAATGCCTCTATCGGCTTCGATGCCAAGATGTGGCGCCAGGATATCCGCGGCAGCCTCGCCCATGCCGCCATGCTCGCGCATGTGGGTATCATCGGCGCCGATGACGAGGCATCGATCAAAAAGGGCCTCGGCCAGATCGCCGCCGAGATCGAGGCCGGGCGCTTCGAATGGTCCGACGCGCTGGAAGACGTTCATATGAACATCGAGGCCCGGCTGACCGAGCGCATCGGCGAGGCCGGCAAGCGGCTGCACACTGCGCGGTCCCGCAACGACCAGGTGGCGACGGACTTCCGGCTCTGGACGCGCGACGCCATGGACGGGCTGGCCGCCCAGATGCTCGACTGCATCCGCGCCTTCGTCGCCCGTGCCGAGGAGCATGCCGGCACCATCATGCCCGGCTACACCCACCTCCAGCCCGCCCAGCCCACAACTTTCGGCCACCACATGCTGGCCTATGCGGAAATGCTCTGGCGCGACCGCGGCCGGATGCTTGATGCCCGGGCCCGGCTGAACGAATGCCCGCTGGGCTCGGCCGCCATGTGCGGCACCGGCTTCCCGACCGATCGCCACATGACGGCCAAGGCGCTGGGCTTCGACCAGCCGACCCGCAACAGCCTCGACGGCGTCGGCAGCCGCGACTTCGCGATGGAATTCCTGGCGGCCTGTTCGATCTGCGCCGTGCATCTTTCGCGGCTGGCGGAGGAGATCGTGCTCTGGACCAATCCGTCCTTCAGCTTCGTGAAGCTGAGCGACGGGCTGACCACCGGCAGCTCCATCATGCCGCAGAAGCGCAATCCTGATGCGGCCGAGCTGGTGCGCGGCAAGACCGGGCGCATCACCGGCAACCTCGTAGGCCTGCTGATGGTGGTGAAGGGCCTGGCGCTGACCTATGCCAAGGACCTCCAGGAGGACAAGGAAGGCGTCTTCGACTCGGCCGAGAACCTCACCCTTTGCTTGGCCGCAACGGCCGCGATGGTGCGGGACATGCAGCCGAACGTGGCGAAGATGGCCGCCGCCGCGGGCCAGGGCTTCTCCACCGCGACCGACCTTGCCGACTGGCTGGTGCGCGAGCTGAAGCTGCCCTTCCGCGACGCGCACCACGTTACCGGGCGGCTGGTGGCCAAGGCCGAGGGCATGGGGGTGGACCTTTCGGGCCTCAGCCTCGCCGAAATGCGCGAGATCGAACCTCGAATCGAGGAGAGCGTGTTCGGGGTGCTGACGCCGGCGGCCTCGGTGGCTTCGCGCCGCTCCTATGGCGGCACGGCGCCGGAGAATGTCCGCGCCATGGCGGCGGAATGGAAGGAGAGGCTGGCATGATGCGTGTTCTTCTGGCGGTCTTCGCGGCCTTGGCGCTGGTCGCCTGCGGCCGGGTCGGGCCGCCGCGCCCGCCGGGTCCGCGGGACCAGATCACCTATCCGCGCCCCTATCCCGCCCCGACGGCGGCCGATCGCGCGCTTATTCGGTCCCGGCAGGAGGCGGCTCGGGCCAGTGAGAAT
>JAQGHY010000321.1 GCA_028291455.1 Rubritepida sp.
TGCGCGTTCATGTTCGCGCCGTCCATATAGACCTGCCCGCCCTGGGCATGGATGAGCTTGCAGATCTCGCGGATCTGCTCCTCGAAGACGCCATGCGTGGAGGGGTAGGTGATCATCAACGCCGCGAGGTTGGCGCCGTGCAGTTCCGCCTTGGCGCGGAGGTCCGCGACATCGACATTGCCGTCGCGGTCGCAGCCGGTGACGACGACGCGCATGCCCGCCATCACCGCGCTGGCGGGGTTGGTGCCATGCGCGCTTGACGGGATCAGGCAGATGTTGCGATGGCCCTCGCCGCGCGCCCGGTGGAAGGCGCGGATGGCGAGCAGCCCGGCATACTCGCCCTGGCTCCCCGCATTGGGCTGGAGCGAGACGGCGGCAAAGCCGGTGACGCCGCAGAGCCACGCCTCCAGCTGCCGGATCATCGCGATATAGCCGCGCGCCTGATCGACCGGTGCGAAGGGGTGGATATCGGCGAAGCCGGGGAAGGTGACGGGGATCATCTCCGCCGTCGCGTTCAGCTTCATGGTGCAGGAGCCGAGCGGGATCATCGAGCGGTTGAGCGCGACATCCTTGTCCTCCAGCCGCTTCATGTAGCGCAGCATGGAATGCTCGGCGTGATGCGCGTTGAAGACGTCGGCTTCGAGGAAGGGTGTGGCGCGCGCCAGCGTCTCCGATATGCCACCGGCCGGTTCGAGGGTGCTCAGATCGCCGCCGCCCAGCAGCGTGGCGAGGGTGGCGAGCTCGGCGCGCGTCACCGTCTCGTCGAGTGCGATAGCGACGGCATCGGCATCCACGCGGCGCAGGTTGAACCCGGCCTCCAGCGCGGCTTCCATGATGGCGTCGGTGCGCCCGCCGGTCTCGATGCAGATGGTGTCGAAGAAGGCGGCATGGCGCAGGGGGAAGCCGCCCTTGGCTGCCGCGCCCGCGAGCAGGCGCGCCTGCAGCGCTACGCGGCGGGCGATGCGCTTCAGGCCCTCGGGGCCGTGCCAGACGGCGTACATGCTCGCCATGACCGCCAGCAGCACCTGCGCGGTGCAGATGTTGGAGGTCGCCTTCTCGCGGCGGATATGCTGCTCGCGCGTCTGCAATGCGAGGCGCATGGCCGGCGCGCCGGCGGCGTCGATGGAGACGCCGACGAGGCGGCCGGGGAGTGCGCGCTTGAGCGCATCCTTCACGGCCATGTAGCCGGCATGCGGGCCGCCATAGCCCAGCGGCACGCCGAAGCGCTGCGAGGAGCCGACGACAATATCCGCACCCATCTCGCCAGGCGGCGTCACCAGGGTCAGCGCGAGGAGGTCGGCGGCGACGATGGCCAGCGCGCCGACGGCCTGGGCGGCCGCGATCTCGGGCGCGATGTCACGCAGGGCGCCGGTCGTGCCGGGATACTGCGTCAGCACCGCGAAGGGCTTTTCGGCGGCGATGGTTGCGGCCAGATCGGCGGGCTCGGCCAGGATCACGGTGATGCCGACCGGCTCGGCGCGCACGCGCACGACGGCGATGGTCTGCGGGTGGCAGTCGCTCGCGACAACCAGCGTATTGCCTTTGCCCTTATGCGTGGCGTGGGCGAGCGTCACGGCCTCGGCCGCGGCGGTGCCTTCGTCGAGCAGCGAGGCGCCGGCCATGGGCAGGCCGGTGAGCTCGCCAATCATGGTCTGGAAGTTCACCAGGGCTTCGAGGCGGCCCTGCGCGATCTCGGCCTGGTAGGGCGTATAGGCGGTGTACCAGCCCGGATTCTCCAGGATGTTGCGCAGGATCACGGGCGGGGTGTGCGTGCCGTTGTAGCCCATGCCGAGCAGGCTGCGCTTGCGGATGTTGCGCTCGCTGAGCGCGCGCAGCTCGGCCAGAGCGCCGGCCTCGTTCACCGGTGCGGGCAGTGCTGAGAAATCGACGCCGCGGATATCGGCGGGGATGGTCCGCGCCGTCATCTGCTCCAGGTCCTGGCAGCCGATGGTGGCCAGCATGGACTGCACGTCGGCCTCGGTCGGGCCGATGTGGCGGCGGATGAATTCGCCCTGGTCCTCGAGGGCCGTGAGCTCGGTGAGTGCGCTCATCCCAGCGTGTCCACGAAGGCGTTGTAGGCGTCGGCGTCCATGAGATCCTCAGGCAGCGGGCCGTCGGGCTCGATCTTGAAGAACCAGCCGGAGCCCGTGGGCTCGGTGTTGATCAGCGCGGGATCGTCAACCAAGGCGGAGTTCACCTCGGTGATGCGGCCGCTGATCGGCGCGTAGACGTCCGACGCCGCCTTCACGCTCTCCACCACGGCGATGGCCTCGCCGGCGGTGACGACGCGGCCGGGCTCGGGGAGGTCCACGAAGACCACGTCGCCCAGCGCGTTCTGCGCGTGGTCGGTGATGCCGATGGTGGCGACATCGCCCTCCAGCCGCACCCATTCATGGTCCTTGGAGTATTTCAGTTCGGTCATGGGATCTGTCCTCAGCGAGCGTAGCGGTGGGGATGGAAGGGCATGGCAGCGATACGGGCAGGCAGCGCCTTGTCCCGCACCATGAGGTCGAGAGCAGTGCCGTCGGCCGCAGCGGCGCGCGCGACATAGCCCATGGCGACGGGTGCGCCGACCGAGGGGCCGAAGCCGCCGGAGGTGATCTCGCCGATGACGGCGCCGTTCTGCTGGATGGCGGTATGCCCCCGCGCGGGCTGGCGGCCCTCGGGACGGATGCCGACGCGCAGGCGCTTCACGCCGTTGTCGAGATGGTCGCGCACAGTGTCCGCGCCGACGAAGTCCCATGCCACGCGGCGGCGCTTGCCCATGGACCAGGTGAGCGCGGCTTCGACCGGGCTCGTCGTTTCGTCGAGGTCGTTGCCGTAGAGGCAGAGGCCGGCTTCGAGCCGCAGGCTGTCGCGTGCGCCCAGGCCGGTGGGCATCACCCCGGGCATCGCCAGCAGCGCGCGGGCCAGCGCCTCGGCCTGATCGGCATGGACGGAGATTTCGAGCCCGTCCTCACCGGTATAGCCGCTGCGGCTGGCGAGGACCTGGATGCCCGCGATCTCGATCTGGGCGATGCCCATGAAGGTGAGGTCCGTCGGCACCAGCGCCGCAACGGCGGGGCCTTGCAGCGCGATCAACGCGCGATCGGCCAGCGGGCGCAGCTTCACGCCGGAGGGCAGCACGCTCTCGATGAGTGGAAGGTCAATATGCTTGCGGCTGGCGTTGACGACGAGGAACAGCCGGTCGCCGAGGTTGGCCACCATGAAGTCGTCCACGATGCCGCCGGCCTCGTTCAGCAGCAGGCCGTAGCGCTGGCGGCCGGGCTTGAGTGCCTGGACGTCCGCAGGCGTGAGCTTCTCCAGCGCGGCGGCGGCGCCTTCGCCGACGAGCTCGGCCTGGCCCATGTGGCTGACGTCGAAAAGGCCGGCCTGGGCGCGGCAATGCAGGTGCTCGGCCATGATGCCGGCGGGGTACTGCACCGGCATGGAATAGCCGGCGAAGGGAACCATGCGCCCGCCCAATTCGCGGTGCAGCGCATCCAATGGTGTGACGAGAAGTGATTCGGTATCGGTCACGCGTCCCCCTGCCGCAGTGCGGCGGTTGAGTTTCGTGACCCCCCTCTGTCCATGATACCTGAGAGATTCAGGAATGCCGGAACATTCCCTTACTCCGTCGGTGCCGCCACCCCAGGGGATGGCGAGCTTTCCAGAGTGCCCACTCCCGCGCGGCCCTTGATGCCTGAGCGTTTCCGGGGGCCGGTTGCGCCTTCGGCGATCCGGCGCCACTGATGGTGCCGGATACTCTCCCGCGCGCGATGCCCAGGCCAGGACTTCATGCCCGCCGATCGGAACGCGCGCAAGCTGATTCGGCCGAAATCGGGTGGGGCCGGACCGGGGCTGCCTGGAATCCGTGCAGCCGCTACAGCTTCACGATCATCAGCGTCGACGAGCCGTAGGCGTAGAGCGTCTTGCCGCCATCGCCCGTCAGCCGCGCCTCGGCGATGGCGATGCGGCCGCCGCGGCTGACCACCTTGCCCTCGCAGGTCACCAGCCCGCTCTTCATGGTCAAGGCGCGGGCGTAGTTCACCTTGATTTCGAGCGTGGTGTGGCCGTAGCCGGGCTCGATGGTGGTGCGGATCGCGTTCCACAGCGCTGCGTCCAGGATCGTAGCCGCGTAGCCGCCATGGGCCATGCCGATGCTGTTGTAGTGCTGCTCGCCGATCTCGCCCTCCATGACGGCGAGGCCGGAGTCGGCGCGCACCAGCCGGATGCCCATGAGCGAGAAGATCGGGGCGCGCCGCACGCCGTCGGCGATGCCCGCGCGCATGGATTCCAGGCCGGGCAGGCCGGCATGGGGCGAAGGGCCCTCCTCGACATCCCAGGTGACGGTGTGGCTGCGGGTCTGCATGTGTGGGCCTTCTGCATCGGAGAGACGTATCAAAGGCCGGCTCGCGCGGATCGCCAACACGGGTTGCTCCTATTGTCGCCAAGCAACGCATCCGCCACAAATGACAAATGACGGTGGGGCCGGATTTGATCTCCAAGAGCGCGAGCGGCGCGGCGCCTGTGCCGCATGACGCCTGGACCGAAGCGCGGCGCGAGATCCTCGACGCCTTCGCGGCCGGCGAGCCGCTGGTGTTGCTGACGGGCCCGGCGGGCATCGGCAAGACCTGGCTGCTTGTCGATATCGAGCATTCTCTCCGCACGCCCGATCGCGCCGTGCTGCGGCTGGAAAGCGGGGACTACGACGCCCCCAGCCTGCCGCCGGTGCTGCTGGTGGACGAGGCGGACCGGCTGGAGCCGGCGCTGCTGCTGTCCTGGGCGGTGCGCGATGGCGGCTTCACCGTGCTGGCCGGTCTGCCTGCCCTGGCCGAGGCGCTGGCGGACCTGCCGCACCGCCGCGTCGAGCTCGGGCCGGTGCGGGATCAGGACATCCCGGCCTATATCGCCGCGCGGATGCAGGAGCTGAAGCTGCCGCCGAAGCCGCTGGATGCGGGCGCGGCGGAAGCCCTGGCCGAAGCCGCGGGCGGTGTGCCGCGCTTGCTGAACCTGCTGCTCGGCGGGAGCCTGTTGGTGGCCGGGGCGGAGGGTTCCGACCGCGTGCAGGCCGAGCATGTGCGGGAAGCCGCCGCCTTGCGCAGCGGGATGTTCGAGGAGCCGCCGGCTTACGCTGCGGCGCCCGTGGAGCCTGAGGTGGAGCCGGAGCCGCCGGCCGCCATGCCGGAGGCATCGGCTGAGCAGTCCCCGGTCTTGGCACCGGTCGCGGTCAAGCGGCATGGCGGTCGCTGGGCATTGCTCGCCGCGCTGCTGGCGGCCGGCGGCTTGCTGGCTTGGTGGGCAGTTCAAGACCAGCCGCGCCCGCCCATCGTGACGGAGGTTGCGCCTGCCGCGATGGCGTCGGCCCCAGCTGCTCCGCCGCCGGAGGCCACGCCCGCACCCCTGCCCGACGCACCGCCCAGCCCCACCGCCGGATTGCCCTCGGGCGCGATGGTGCGGGTCATCGTCACCTATCCCCGAGGCGCGGCCGGCGCGGCACGCGCGGCGGAGGCGGTGGCGGCGCTGGAGCAAGCGGGGCTCGCCGTAAGCGCGCCCTTTCCGGTCACGCAGGCTGCCGCTGTGCCGCGCCTCAGCTACTTCTTCCGCGAGGACCGGGAGGCCGCGCTGCAAGCCCTCGGCAAGGCCGGCCCGGGGCTGGAACGGGCGGTGCCTCGGCTGGGGTTGCTGGAAGGCGCGGCGCCCCGGCCCGGCGCCATCGAGCTGGCGCTGCCGGATGCCGCCGGCGGGCCCGACGCACCGGCGCGCGCCGAAGAAACCACCGAGCCCCCTGCCCCCGCACCCGCCGTTCTGACCGCCCCCGCCGATGGCGCGGTGCTTCCGGCCGAGGCCGCGCAGCGTGGGATCACCCTGTCCTGGCAATCGGCGGGCGCGGAGCCGGGCTGTTGCTTCGTGGAGGCCGTTCGGCTGGATGGTGGCGGGGCTCTCCGACCGGTCTTCGCGGCCTACGCGGCGGCTGCGGGCCAGCAGTTGGTGCAGATCGGCCGGCCCGGGCGCTATGCCTGGCGCGTCCTGACCGTCTCGCGCGCGGCGCAGCGCTACAGCGCCAGCCCGTGGCAACACTTCGTGCTCGGTGAGGCCCAGCCATGAATCGCATTCCGCCCCTGCTCGTCCTGGCCGCGCTGGGGCTCGGCGCCTGCCAGACGCCGCCGGCACCCCCGCCGCGCGCAACCGCCCGGCCGGCGGGGCCGCCAGCCAGCCCAGTGCAGGGCGCTTGGTCGTTCGGGATCGTGGGCGATCGCTGCACGGCGCGGGTGACGCACCGGGATGTGGCTCTGGACGTCACCGCCGGGCCGGGCCGGCGGGCCAGCCTGGGCGTGACGGCGCCGGGCCAGGCGCTGCCCGTCAATGGCCGGTTCACCATGGCGTTCCAGGGCGGAAGCGGGTGGCAATTGGCCGGCCGGACCGATGCCCAGCGCAAGGCCGCCGCCACCCTGGCGCTGGACGATGCGGGACAGGGGCGCCTGCGCGACCTGTTGGGCGGCGGCACGCTGCGGCTGCGTGGGGCGGGCGTCTCGGCGCCGCCGCTGATCCTGCCGGATGCCGGCGTGTCCGGCCGGGACTGGTACGGCTGCGTCGCCCGGCTGACCGAGAACGAGGCGGCCGACCCGGCTCGCTGAGCGGTTTCGTCAGCGGCTGGCGTTGGCGATGACCTCGGCGACATAGGCGGACTTGGCGTCGGTATAGGCCTCGCGGTCCTGCCGGTGGCGGACGGCCAGCTCGCGCTTGAGGGCGGCGTAGCGCGCGGCCTCGTCGGGGTCGGCGCGGAGGATGTCGCGGAAGAGGAGCAGGTTCCACATCGCTGCGGAGGGCTCGATCATGTGGACGTGGTGGGTGCGGCGCGGGGCGCGCGGCGGCAGGCCCTTCACGAAGAACAGCCGCTCGCGCCGGGGGTTCTCGGCCCAGAAGGCGTAGCCGAGGGCTTCGAGCGGGGCGACGGCGATGGAGCGGGCCTCCTCGATGGAGGAGACCGTGACGAGGATGTCGATCACGGGCTTGGCGAGGAGGCCGGGGACGGCGGTGCTGCCGAAGTGGTCGATTCGGAGGGCGAGGCCTTCGGGTAGGGCGGCTTGGAGGCGCTCGGCCTCGGCGGCGTACATGGCAGGCCAGGCGGGGTCGTGGGGGAGGAGTTGGACTTCATCCATTGGCGTTAATAACGGCAGGGGTGGAGACTTTCCAGCTGAAGGAATGGAAGCCTGAGTGGGAGTTGGCGCAGCAGCAGCGCATCGCGAACATGCTGCCTGGGTGACCGGCCGCCGCGATCCAGTCGTAAATCTTATTCCGCTTTATTATTTTTAAAAACGACTGCATCAGATAAAAAGTGGCCGCGAAGCCAGTATTCTAAATAGCGCACAAGATAATGACAATCTCTAACTTCTAAAATAATTGCCCACAAAAGTTCTGCATAATCTTTCCGCTCTCGTACAATCTGGCGCAGCAGATCATCAGTAGCGGATTTTCGGAAATCGAGGGTAGAACTGTCATTCCAGAGGTCACGTAGGCAGTTCGTTACTGCTTCAAGGTGAGATACTGGCTCGGCCACGCGACCGCCAATCATTCGGATCAGCATTTGGAACAGATATCCCGGTGCACTACCGGAATGTGCATCCAGCTTGGCCGCTCTCGCCAACATCAAACCTGACACGCCAAGATGGTTGTGCCCAGTCTCAATGAGATTAGCTGTCCAAACGATGTATCGATCCGGCGCTATATATCTTCGTTCGAGCGCTAGCCCTAAAACCGCATGTAACCACGTGCCTCCATCCCCACCGATGGCGCGATGTAACTCCCGTATAGGGAGGTCATCCGTAATTAGCAGCATTCCGGTCTGTCGCGTGAGAATCAAGGCTTCGAAGATACCTCCACGTCCAAGCCGCAAATGCTCGCGCAGTGCCGAAGGCAGATCATCGCTTGCAATAACCGGACAAATTAACGCGTTGGATTCGATCCACGTGATCGCTCGATCAATTTCATCCCTAGCTTCAACCACTACTCCAGCCGAAATTTCCTGCAGGACAAGCTTTCCGTTTTCGTAGCCAGCATTTTTCTGCCCGTCTCGCGCCGAAAACTGGAGGCGCTCACGCCGTTCGCGTAAGCGATCCAGTACGCCTTGCGCGAGATGGATTGGACCACACGTCTTATGCACGCCCTCCAATGCTCCAAGACGCCATGCCGTCCAAAAGGTCCACAAATCAAGCACGCAGCCACGATGCATATTCTTGCCAACGGCCGACCGGGCGGCAACGCGCTCTTCTATATTGCCCAAAGCGACCTTGAGCTGACCGCCATTTCCAGCGATCCCCGCCGCTACCTCGATCGTATCTGAGCCAACGCGGTAAGCCAGAACGCCTAGGGGCATCGGCCCACTATGATATCCACTCTCTTCGTCCCGAACCCAATCGTGTCGCGCCTTAACTTGGGCGATTAGCTGATCGAGCCCGCCCGGCTGTTCAAAGTTCACGGACAATCGGCGGAAGCCACCTAAAATTTCAGGAAAACGCGCTTCATGGTTCTGGAGTACATAGTGGAGCCTAGCGACGTACTTGTGCCGAACTCGCTGGACGACGCCTTCCCGGCCGTCAGGCCCGACGAAGCGGGCGCCGGCCTGAAGTCCCGTAACTACACGCACGAGAGCGTGATTCGGCTCCCAAGATTCAGTGTCCAACTTACGGAGTTCGGCGCTTGGCTCGATTACAAAGAAAACGTTCGATCCATCGTCATATGTCAAGTCTACGGCCGTGTTGGCCTGCGCAGTATTGGCATCCCAAGGCCTCGGCTCACCGCCCTGTCCTCGACCTTCATCAAGCACAAGCATCGATAAAGTCATCCAAGCACGTGACAGATCCCGATGCCTGATAAACAGTTCATATGCCGAATCTGCGGCGCGCGCTGTGAAGCCAAAATGGCTGAGTAGGGAGGCCAGCCGAAATTGGTCAGTAGGCTCCCGCCAAGCCAGCCGCTCCAGCGGCTTCTCAAGTTCATCGAAAAGTTCCGCCGAACGGTTCAGCCGGATAAGAATTTCGATCTTTAGAAGGCGTGCCCGCGGCTGATCCGGCTTCTGTGCGAGCAGCGCGTTAACTGCGAACATGGAAGCGCTTAAATCACCCAAATTCCAGGCGTGGGCCGATATCGTCCAAAGCGTTTCTGTATCGTTGCGAACTTCAGGTGCCGCTTCTTCTAAGGCCGCTTGGAATGCTGCATCACGTCGGGCAGCTGCCAAGCTCTGCAAATAGAGGGACGTCATTGGGCTCTGGCGCGTCAAATCAACTTGCCCGTCAAGAAGACGGGACGCCTCCTCAGGTAGGTTTCGATTTCTGAGTTCAACGGCGATGAGATAGCGGGAAATGGTGTCGATGGTAGCGGGAACAGACAAGGCAAGCGCACGTAATCGCGTCTGAATGACTTCATCATCCGCAGCGGTCCTCCGCTCAACTAATATTTCAAGTAGGCTGGCGCTCACATCGTTCGGGTCGAGAGCGCGAAGTCCGGACACGGCGGCATCGAGGCCCGAGCGATCCGCGAGCCGCAGTGCCAGCTCCCCGATGAGCCTCCATCGGAGTCGCTGCAGGCGCGAAGAGAGGTCAGTGGCATCAACCGCTAACGCTTCCCTCAGCCCGTCAGCAAGGTTGTTTACCGAGTGCAGCTCGGCGAGGAGGATTTGGTTCTCAGGATCGGTATCGCCATCAAGCGTCGCGATCGCTTCATCCACACGGTTCTGCACCAGTCTCGCTACAGCGAGTAGGCGGTAAAGCTGCGGCTCTTTTCCGACTTTTGAAATACCTCGGACAAGCAACGCTTCGCTTTCCACGTGGCGTTCGCACAGCCGGAGAAGCACTGCAGCATTGTTGACATAAGCGGTGAGGTCGTGCGCATCGGCAAATCCGACATCCAGACAGTGCTCGGCCACCGCCTTCATGTCGTCGGCCGCAGAGTTTAATTCAGCGGCGGTCACAGCGCCGCGTCCACCGGGAATAATGGTATCGGATTCAATCGCCAGAGAAAGTACGGCGATCGCGCGAATGCGTTTGAAATCCGGCACGTCGGAATGCCGTCTCGCAATCCCCAGCGTGCGCTTGGCCCAATCCGGCACGTCTCTACGGCGCAGGAACTCTGCTAATCCAATGTCGGCCTGCGCCGAGCCGATCAAACGATCCGGAATAAGCGTCTCGGGATCACCTTGCCAATTCGATCGGGCCGCCGCCTGGAGTAGATAACCTACAGCGTGATCCACTGGTGGCTCGCTATTGAGCGCCTTCCCTGCAGCCGCCGTTGCCTCATCGAACCGCCCCTGGATGGTCCGCGCGAGTGCGAGGTTTGCGAGTGCATTCGGATCACTCGGCCGGATCGCATGTGCAGTTTCAAAGCGAGCTGCCGCTTCCGCATCACGGCCCAAATCCAATGAGATTGAACCGAGATTAGTCTCAAGACGATAGCGCGCCCAAGGCTTGGCCGAGAGGTCTTCCTTTTTGAGAATATTGAGTAGGCCTATCTGAGCCAGAAGCGTTTGGCGTTGATCCTTGAACAGATCGCGGAATATATCGATTCTGGCATGTAATGCCGGATCTTCTTTTGCATCTGCTGTACCCTCGCGGGGTCCAACGGTCAGAGCCGCGCCACGCAGCTGCTCGATCAAATGGGTCGCAATTAGCGACGCGAATTCAATAGGTCCCCCATTGGGGTCAGAGAGATTTTGAACTGACGAACTGCCTACTACCGAGGGCTGGAAGGCAGCGTACGCTAAGTCGTGGAGTGCGATTAATGTCTGCAGCTGGCCCCAGCCATAAACAATAATTGTCAGCTCGTGCCCTTCAGCCTGCAATAGTCGAGTGACGGCAATCGCCGCGTCAGCAGCTCCCGTGTCATCAGGCGCGGTCGTAACGAAGATAAGTTCTTTCAGTCCCACCCTCAGCTTGAGGGCGGCACGCGCATCGGAAAGTATTTTCTTCTCTTTTAGAGGTTTTAAGATCAAGCGGCACTGGACGCCGACGAAGTGGTCAGTACGACCACCTCGTCTACCCAAGATATCTATGCCGCCTTGGCTTTGGCCTGATCGACCGTATTCCTGCGCATGAGGATCTTGCAGTTCGGAACGGTATAGTAGGACGCAGTTGCGCTGGAACGCCTGCCAATCCTTTGGCTTCGGAATTTCGATTGCAAGGCGCGTTGTGATCGGAACGTTATTTCTCACTCAACCCTGCTATCGACGACAATGTACTGCCTATCAATTCGATGCCGTTCGACATAGTACTTTGCTGCTTATAAAATGTCCTGCTTCCTCAACACCAACGTACACCACGGCTTCAAATCAATACGCCGCTCCAGCACCAGCCCCGCCCGCCGATGCGCAACCAGCACCATCCGCGCCTGCGTCCCCAACAACCCCGCCAGGATCGCGCGCCCGCCCGGCGCCAGATGCGCGCCCAGGTTCCCCGCCATCGCACACAGCGGCCGCGCCAAGATGTTCGCGAAGATCAGGTCGTACGGCGCCCCCCGCGTGATCGCGCGGTGCCGGTACCCATCCGCCAGGATCGCGCGCATGCGCGGCTTCAGCCCGTTCATCGCGGCGTTCTCCTCCGCCACGCGGACGGACCACGGCTCGATATCCGTGGCCAGCGCCTTGATGTGCCACAGCTTCGCCGCCCCCATTGCCAGGATGCCGCTGCCCGAGCCCACGTCCAGCACGTTGCGCGGCCGCCGCGCCAGCCCCTCCAGCGCCATCAGGCAGCCCTGCGTCGAGGCATGCTCGCCCGAGCCGAAGGCCAGACCGGCATCGAGCGTGAGCGCGATGCGCCCATAGGTCGGGCGCGCCGGCACATGCGTCGGGCGGATGAGGAAGCGCTTGCCGATATCGGCCTCCGGGAAGGCCTCGATGGTCCGCGCCAGCCAGCCCTCGGATTCCGTGAGCGAGCGCGTCATCGGCGCCTCGTGGCCCGAAAGCCCGGCGGCCAGCGCCAGCGCCGCCACCAGGCAGCCCTGGTCGGCCTTGGTGTCGCGCACCGCCTCGATGCGCCAGGTGTCGGTGGCCTCGTCGCGGAACAGCGAGACGGTGGCGCTCACCGCCAGCAGCGCGGCCTCGTAGGAGGGCACGGCCTCTTCCGGCAGCTGGTCGAGCACCAGGGTTTCGAGCTGGGCGGGATGCTTCTTCATGCGGGCTCCACGAAGCGGTCGAGCACGCGCTTGGTGCCGGCCCGCTCGAATTCGATTTCCAGCTTGTCGTCGTCCACGCCGGTCACTCGGCCATAGCCGAATTTCTGGTGGAAGACGCGGGTGCCGACGGAAAAGGCTTTCTCGCGCTCCGGCCGCTGGTCGACCTCCCATGCGCCGGCCTCGATCACGCGGGGGCGGCGCATGGAGGAGAGCGGCGCGCCGGCGGAGAAGACCGAGGAGGGGATGCGCGGGGCCTGCTTGATGCCGCCTTCACGCATGATCTCGCTTTCCGGCAGCTCCTCCAGGAAGCGCGAGGGGATGGAGTTCACCCAATTGCCGTAGATGCGCCGGTTGGCGGCATGGCTGATGGTGCAGTACTTGCGCGCCCGGGTGATGCCGACATAGGCGAGCCGCCGCTCCTCCTCCAGGCTCTTGGCGCCGCCCTCGTCGAGGCTGCGCTGGCTGGGGAAGAGGCCCTCCTCCCAGCCCGGCAGGAAGACCATGTCGAATTCGAGCCCCTTGGCGGCGTGCAGCGTCATCAGCCCCACTTTTGCGCCCTCGGAATTGTCGTCGTTCTCCATGACGAGCGCGATGTGTTCGAGGAAGGCGCCGAGCGTGGCGAAATCCGTCATGGCGCGCAGCAGTTCTTTGAGGTTGTCGAGGCGGCCGGCGGCCTCGATGCTGCGGTCGTTCTTCCACATGTCGGTGTAGCCGCTCTCCTCCAGGACCTGGGCGGCGACGACGACGTGGCCTTCCTTCTCCAGCGCGGCGTTCCAGCGGGTCATGCCCTCCAGCAGCTCACGCAGGGCGGCGCGGGGGCGGGGGCGGATGGCGTCGGTCTGGATCAGCCGCTCGGCGGCGAAGCGTAGCGGGACCTGTTCGTCGCGGCTCATGCGGTGGAGGGCGGCGATCGCGGTGTCGCCCAGGCCGCGCTTGGGGGTGTTGACGATGCGCTCGAAGGCGAGGTCGTCGGCGGGCTGGGAGAGGGCGCGGAAATAGGCGATGGCGTCGCGGATCTCCTGCCGCTCGTAGAACTTGGCGCCGCCGTAGACCCGGTAGGGGATGTTGAGCGTGATCAGCCGCTCCTCGAAGGCGCGGGTCTGGAAGCCGGCGCGTACCAGGATCGCGATCTCGCTGAGGTTCTGGCCGTCCCGCCGCGCCTCCTCGATGCGGCCGCCGACCATGCGGGCCTCCTCGTCACTGTCCCAGAGCGAGACGACGCGGACGCGCTCGCCCGAAGCGTCCTTGCGGCCGGAGCGCAGGGTCTTGCCCAGCCGCCCCTCGTTGCGCGCGATCAGGCCGGAGGCGGCGGAGAGGATGGGTTGGGTGGAGCGGTAGTTCTGTTCCAGCCGGACGATGACCGCGCCGGGGAAATCGCGCTCGAAGCGCAGGATGTTCTCGATCTCCGCACCCCGCCAGGAATAGATCGACTGGTCGTCGTCGCCGACGCAGCAGATGTTCTTGTGCCCCTGCGCGAGCAGCCGCAGCCAGAGGTACTGGACCAGGATGGTGTCCTGATACTCGTCCACGAGGATGTAGCGGAAGGTGCGGTGGTAGCGCTCCAGCACATCGGGCTGGGTGCGGAGGATTTCGGTGATGTGCAGCGGCAGGTCGCCGAAGTCGCAGGCGTTCAGCGTCACCAGCCGGGCCTGGTAGGCGGCGTAGAGCTTTTCGGCGCGGTTGTTCGCGTAGTCCGAGGTTTCGGCGACGGGGATGCGATCCGGCGTGAGGCCGCGGTCCTTCCAGCGCTGGATCACCGACATCAGCCCGTTCGGCGGCCAGCGCTTGAGGTCGATCCCCTCGGCGTCCATCACCTGCTTGAGCAGCCGCTGCTGGTCGTCCGTGTCGAGGATGGTGAAGCTGGAGGTCAGGCCGACGAGCTCCGCATGCCGCCGCAGCATTCGCGCGGCCAGGGCATGGAAGGTGCCGAGCCACAGCCCCTCCACCGGGCGCTGCAGGATGGAGCCCACCCGCTCGCGCATCTCCCGCGCCGCCTTGTTGGTGAAGGTGACGGAGAGGACCTGGTGCGGCTGGGCACGGCCGGTCATCAGCAGATGGGCGAAGCGCGTGGTCAGCACCCGCGTCTTGCCGGTGCCGGCGCCGGCGAGCACCAGCAGCGGCCCGTCGAGGGTTTCGACGGCCGCGCGCTGCTCGGCGTTCAGGCGTGCGAGGTAATCATGGGGGGGGGCCGGTGGTGCGTTCACCGGCAAGCCTATAGAACAAATAGCGAAGGCAACCAACCGCGCAGAGCCCTTGGAACTCACTCGCCGCTTCCTCGAATGGTCCGCCTTGCGGGGCGCCGCGCTCCTGGCGGTCGGCATCTTCGCGGGCCTGTTCATTCCACCGCTCGCGGCGCTGATGCGCAACGTGATCACGCCCGCCGTCTTCCTCCTGATGGTGCTGGTGCTGCTGCGCGTGGACCCCGCCCAGGTCCTCGGCTACCTGCGCCGCCCGCTGCTGGTGGTGGGGCTGCTGGCCTGGCTGCTGATCCTCTGCCCGTTGGCCGTCTGGCTGATCCTGCGGCTGCTGGGCATCGAGGGGCCGCTGGCCGCCGGGCTGGTGATCGTGGCCACCGGCTGCGCCGCAACGTCCTCGCCCGCCTTCGCGCGGCTGGTCGGGCTGGATGGCGAGATCTCGCTGGTTGTGGCTGTGCTCTCCACCCTGCTGATCCCCTTCACCGCACCGCCGCTCGCCCTCGGCCTGCTCGGCATCGACCTCGCGATTTCGGTGGAGGGGCTGATGCTGCGCCTGGCGCTGCTGGTCGGGGTGCCGCTGCTGCTGTCCATCGCCATCCGCCGCGCGGCCGGGCCGGCGCGGCTGGCGCATTGGGGCCGGGCTGTCGACGGCGCCGTGGTGCTGATGGTGGTGATCTACGGCTTCGGCGTGATGGACGGCGTCCTGGCCAAGTTGATCGCGACACCCGGCCTCGTCCTGGCCGGAACCGCGCTGGCGGTTGCCGGTTCCTTCGCGATGAACGCCCTCACCGCGCTCGGCTTTGCCGGCTTCGGCCGGCGGCTGGCGCTCTCGGCGGGGTTGCTCGCCGGCAACCGGAACATGGCGCTGTATTTGGCCGTGCTGCCCGCCGCGACGGACCCGCAGATCACGCTTCTCTTCGTGCTCTGCCAGTTCCCGCTGTTTCTCAGCCCGTTCCTGCTGAAGCCGGTCTACCGGCGCATCATGGAGCGCGCAGCGCCGCCGTGATGTCGCGCAGGAAGGCGCGCGGATCGGCCAAGGCCGGCTCGTGCTGCGGCATGGAGACGCGGATCCGCAGCAGCTGGCCGCCCGCGCCGCCGACGCAGGTCATGCTCTGCACCGCCTGGCGCCCGTAGGTGCCCTCCATCTCGGCGCAATGGAATAGCGGGTTGTTCTCGGGATGGTTCACTTCGGCGATGACACGCAGCCGGCGATGCTGCCCCGCGCCCCGCACCGCCTCGGCGATCGAGCGCTGATACTCGGCCTGCGCCGCGGCCGACTCGATCCCGTCGGGAAGCGCGTCCTCGCCGGGCGGACGCAGCACCTGCACGAAGCCGGCTGCCGTGCGGCCGTTGGTGGCGTAGGCGACCTCGACACCGGGCGAAGGCTGCCTCACCGGCGTGGTAGCGCCGCGCCGGAAGCTGGCCGCCTCAGCCGGGAGCCGCCGCGCGAGCAGCTCCGGGGCGGTGGCAACCGGGATCGGCTCCGGAGGCAGGGCGACCGCCGGCGGCGTTCCGTCCACCATCGCGCAGGCGGCCAGTCCGAATGCCGCCAGCAGCGGCAGTCCGAATGCCGCGAGCAGCGGGAGGACGCGCATCAAGCCAGCCTGACCAGCGGCGGTGCGCTGGGCAGGGCAAAGCCGGTCTGGACGGCGGGATGATGGCCCAGGAAGTTCTGCACGTCGTGATAGACCATTTCGACACCGATATAGACGATGAGCGCCACGCCGATATAGGCGATGACGGGGAACTTCTCGAGCAGCTTGGCGATCAGCGTCGCGGCGATGCCCATCAGCAGGATCGAGATGATCAGGCCGATGATCAGCATCGGCGTATTGCCCCGCGCGGCGCCGGCCACGGCCAGCACGTTGTCGAGGCTCATGGACACGTCGGCGATGACGATCTGGCGCAGCGCGACCATCATGGTCTTGGGCGTCTCGTCGACATGGCCTTCCGCCGCGTCCTTGTCCTTCTGCCGCAGCTCCTTGAAGAAGGTATAGGCGATCCAGAGCAGGATCAGGCCGCCGACGAGCATGATGCCGGGAATGCCCAGCAGGTAGACCGCGGCGAGGCTCAGGACGATCCGCAGGAATACGGCGAGGATCATGCCGAAGAGGATGGCCTTCCCGCGCTGCGCGGCCGGCAATCCGGCCGCCGCAAGCGCGATCAGCACGGCGTTGTCGCCGGAAAGGATGAGGTTCACACCGAGAATCTCGGTGAGGGTCACCCAGTTCCAACTCGCGGCGAAGGAGGCGAAATCCATATGCGTTGACTTTCCCGAACGTGAGCGAGGGGGAACCTAGACTCCCCCGCCCCGCCTGTCTTTGCAGATTGGCAATGTTTCGGACATAAATGGACTACCGCCGGATGGCCTTTCGCACCGCGTCCGACATGAGGGTGACGAACACCGTCAGCACCGCGATCTGGATCAGCGTCGCCCCCGCCCACATCCAGGCGGGAAAGACTCCCGGCAGCGCCAGATAGCCCAGCGGCAACAGGAGAAAGGCATAGGCCTCGGGAAGTCGGTCGGCGACCTCATGCGTGCCCCCCCAGATCATGTCGGCCGAGACATAGAGAATGATGATCAGGCCCACCCAGGCGATCCAGCGATGCTTGTTCAGCAGGTTGGCGATCAGCGTGGCCGCCACGCCCATCAGCACCACCGAAATCGCGAGGCCGAAGACGAGCACGTAGGGATGGTCCTTCGCCGCGCCGGCGACCGCCAACACATTGTCCAGGCTCATGGAAATGTCGGCGACGAGGATCTGCATGATGGCCTGGGGCAGCGTCTTGCGGGGGGCCTCGATGGCGGCGCCGTCGGCGTCATGCGTGGCATGCCCGCCCGCGCGCAGCTCGCGGTACATCTTCCAGCAGACCCAGAGCAGCAGCACGCCGCCGGCCAGGGTGATGCCGACGATCGCCAGCAGCTGCGTCGTGATCGCCGCGAAGCCGATGCGCATGATCGTGGCCGCGCCGATTCCCCAAAGGATCGCGGTCCGCCGCTGGTCGGTCGGCAGCCCCGCCGCAGCCATGCCGACGACGACGGCATTGTCGCCCGCCAGCACGATATCGATCAGCAGAACCTGTAGGAGGGGTACAAGCCAATCCGGCATGGTGGCATCCTTCGAATGAAAAAACTGTAATCAGGAACGATATCTCAGATCATTGCACATCTGACAGAAATGGCGTCCCAGGCCAAGCCCGCTTGCCCCGTGCCATGCTACGCGCGACACCATCCGCGATCTTCGAGGAGAGACTGCGATGGTACCCCGCTACACCCGCCAGGCGATGGCCGACATCTGGTCGCCCGAGGCGCGCTATCGCATCTGGTTCGAGATCGAGGCGCTGGCGGCGGAGAAGATGGCCGAACTCGGCACCATCCCTGCCGCTGCGGCCCAGGCGATCCGCGCCCGAGGGGGCCCGCGCGTGGCCGCCATGGGTGCCGTCGAAGTGGAGCGGATCGACGAGATCGAGCGGGTGACGCGGCATGACGTGATCGCCTTCCTGACCTGGCTCGGCGAGGGGATTGGCGAGGATGCGCGCTACATGCATCAGGGTCTCACCAGCAGCGACGTGCTCGACACCTGCCTCGCCGTGCAGATGACACGGGCGGCAGATTTGCTCGTCGCGGATGTCGAAGCTGTCATGGCGGCGTTGCGAATGCGCGCGATGGAACACAAATTCACCCCCACCATCGGCCGCAGCCACGGCATTCACGCGGAGCCGACCACCTTCGGCCTCAAGCTCGCCAACCATTACGCAGAATTCGCGCGGAATCGGCAACGATTGATCACGGCCCGGGCCGAAATCGCCACCTGCGCCCTTTCGGGCCCCATCGGCACCTTCGCCTCGGTCGATCCCCGGGTGGAGGTCCATGTGGCGGAGAAGCTCGGCCTGGCGGTCGAGCCGGTCTCAACCCAGGTCATCCCGCGCGACCGGCACGCGGCTTTCTTCGCAACCCTGGCCGTCGTCGCCGGCGCGGTGGAGCGGCTGGCCACGGAAGTCCGCCACCTCCAGCGCAGCGAAGTGCGCGAGGCGGAGGAGTTCTTCCATCCGGGGCAGAAGGGCAGCTCGGCGATGCCGCACAAGCGCAACCCGGTGCTGTCGGAGAACCTGACCGGCCTCGCCCGTCTCGTGCGCGGCTATGCCATGCCCGCGCTGGAGAACATCACGCTCTGGCATGAGCGCGACATCAGCCACTCCAGCGTCGAGCGGGTGATCGGCCCGGACGCCACCATCGCGCTGGATTTCGCGCTGACCCGCCTCGCCGGCATGGTCGAGAAGCTCACCGTCTATCCCGTGCGGATGGAGGAGAACCTGGAGGGTCTCGGCGGTGTGGTGCACTCGCAGAAGGTACTGCTGGCACTGACCCAGGCAGGCATGTCGCGTGAGGGCGCCTATTCGGCGGTCCAGCAGGCGGCGATGGCGACCTGGCTCAAGCTCGGCAAGGCCGATGCCGTCCGTTTCCGCGAGAACCTGCTGGTGCAGCCCGAGGTCGCGGCGGTGATGACTGGCGCGGCGCTGGATGCGGCGATGGATCCGCAGATCGACTTCCGGCATGTGGAGACGATCTTCGCGCGGGTCTTCGGGGAAACCACGCGCTGACCGAGCTCTACATCGACGCCGATGCCTGCCCCGTGCGCGAGGAGGCCTACAAGGTCGCGTTGCGGCTGGGCGTCGCCGTGCACGTCGTCTCCAACGGCGCGCGGGGGCTCCGCATCCCCGAGCACCCGCTGTTGCATCGGGTGATCGTGACGGAGGGGGCGGACGTGGCCGACGACTGGATCGCCGAGCGCGTGACCGAACGCGACGTCTGCGTCACGCAGGACATTCCGCTCGCCGCGCGCTGCCTGGAGAAGGGCGCCGCGGCGCTGAACTCGAAGGGGCGCCCCTGGACCACGGACAATATCGGTGGCGCGCTGGCGGGCCGGGCGGTGGCGGAGCACCTGCGCTCCACGGGCGACCGCACGGGAGGGCCGGCCGCGATGGCCCAGGCCGACCGCTCGCGCTTCCTGTCGACGCTGGACACGATGCTGCAGGCCGCGCTGCGCGGGCCGGTTCCGAAGATGCGGATCCCGCCCGGCGGGTTCTAGCGGGCCGCTTCGCCGCGGCATCGAGCTTGTGGTTTTCGCGCCGTTCGAGCCGTACCTTGATCCGCCTGCCACAGGGGAGAGAGGCCTGCATGAGCCGTATCGAAGCGCGCCTGGAGGAACTCGGGTTGGTGCTGCCGCCGGTGGCACCGCCTTTCGCAAGTTTCCAGCCGGTCGTGATCGCGGCGGGGCTGGCGTTCGTGGCCGGGCAACCGCCGCTGCTCGGGACGGAGCGACCTTATAACGGCCGTGTGGGGGAGGATCTGTCGCTGGAGCAGGGCCAGGCGGCGGCGCGGCTCTGCGGTCTCAACATCCTGGCGCAGATGAAGCTGGCGCTCGACGGCGACCTCGACCGGATCCTGCGCTGCGTGAAGCTCGGCGTGTTCGTGAATTCGGCGCCGGATTTCCAGCAACAGCCGCAGGTCGCGAACGGCGTGTCGGACCTGATGGTGGAGATCATGGGGGATGCGGGACGTCATGCGCGGTTCGCGGTGGGAACGATCGGGCCGATGAACTTCGCCTGCTCGGTGGAGGCGATCTTCGAGGTGCGGTGAGCGGCCTCGGCTGGAGCGACGTGGCGGCCCGGCGTCCGCACATCTACGTCGAGCGTTCCGTGGCCAGCGACGAGCGATTTACATTTCGTTTCATGCGTTTTCTCCGAGCGGTTAGCCGTCGTCCCCAGGCTTGAGATCGGCCATGGGGTTAGGATTCGGTGGACTTGTTGCGTCTGAGATATGACCGTTGGAGCGTGAAAACGCTGCAATCCCGCCATGGTTCAGCCATGCCGAACACCCATATGGCAATGGGAAGCGATCGACGGCGAAAATCTGCACCTCGACCGCTCCCCAACATTATAATCCTGCGGTTTCGTCCCCCCGACCAGGCACTCCCGTCCTGACATGGAAGGCACCGCAGGCGGAGGAACGTGCGATGCGCAGGTTTCGAATTTTCGCCGTCCTGGGACTGGCCGCCTCGCTGCTGGGCTGCGCGCCGGGGTACTACGGTCCTGTCGTTGGACCGGCCTATGCGGGCGCCTATTACCCGCCGGGTCCGGCTCTTGGATATGGGTATGGATACGGCTATGGCGGACCGCGATATTATGCCCCGGCATATCGTGGATACGGCTATGGTGGAGGCTACGGTGGGGGTTATGGAGGCCGTAGCTTCGGCGGTTACCGGGGCGGCGGCGGTGGCGGCTTCAGAGGCGGTTACCAAGGTGGCGGCGGTGGCGGCAGGGGCGGGTTCCACGGTGGTGGTGGAGGCGGGCGTGGCGGCCACCGGCGCTGAGCGCCGAAATTTCGCCACGCTTCGCCGCCACGATAGTTCAGTGTTTCAAGGATGAAGGAGGATATTCCGATGCGAATGTTCCGAAACGTATTGATGGCCAGCCTGGTCGCGCTCGGCGCCGGCGCAGGCGCTGCTCAGGCCCAGTGGATCGACAAGCCGGGCTACGGCTACGGCTACGCACCTCCGCCGCCGCGCTACTACGCGCCGCCGGTGCCGATCTACGTGCCGCCTCCGGTTTATTACGGCCCGCGCTATTATGCGCCGCCGCGTCCCTATTGGGGCGGCCGGCCCTATGGCGGCTATTACGGCGGGCACCACGGCCGCCGCTGGTAGGGGCATGATTTCCGCGCCGGGTGCTGCCTCGGCGCGGATCATGTTCTAAGGGGCGTGCATGTGTACCGTGATCCTGCTGCGCCAGCCGGGCGCGGCCTGCCCGCTCCTGCTCGCCGCCAATCGCGACGAGCGTCTGGACCGTGCCTGGGACCCTCCGGCGGAATACTGGCCAGGCATTCTCGGTGGGCGTGACGCGACGGCCGGCGGCACCTGGATGGCGCTCAATCGTCATGGCGTGGTCGCCGCCGTCCTGAACCGCCCCGGCAGCCTGGGACCGGCACCGGACAAGCGCTCGCGCGGCGAACTTCCCCTGATGGCGCTGGAATCGGCCACCGCGGCCGAGGCCGCCGAGCGCATGGCCGGGCTCGACGCCGGGTTGTACCGCCCCTTCCACCTCGTCATCGCCGATGCCGCGACGGCCTGGTTCATCGCGGGCCTCGGCACCGGCCGGCCGCAAGCCGACGTTCTGCCCGTGGGCATCACCATGGTCACGGCCCGACCTCCGAACGACATCACCAGCCCGCGCACCGCCCGCCATCTCCCGCGCTTCCAGGCCGCGGCAGCGCCCGAGCCGCCGGATTGGGGCACCTGGCCCGCTCTGCTGTCGGACTCCACCGGCACCTCCTCCGAGGCCCTGAACGTCCCGCCGATCGGCGGCTTCGGCACCGTCTGCGCCTCGCTCCTGGCACTCGGCAAAACCCGGCAATGGCTCTTCGCCCCCGGCCCGCCCGACCGCACATCCTTCAAGGCACTTACGCTGCCCTGATCAGCGTGGCACGCATGGGCAAGCCTGCTATATGCCAGGATGATGTGAGGAAGGACCACCAACATGGCTCGTCGCCGGCAGATCTACGAAGGCAAGGCCAAGATTCTGTTCGAGGGTCCGGAGCCGGGCACCATTGTCCAATACTTCAAGGATGATGCGACTGCCTTCAACGCCTCGAAGAAGGGCATCATCACCGGCAAGGGCGTGCTGAACAACCGCATCAGCGAGTACCTGATGACGCGCCTCGGCGAGATCGGCATTCCCACCCATTTCATCCGCCGCCTCAACATGCGCGAGCAGCTCGTGCGCGAGGTGGAGATCATCCCGCTCGAGGTCGTGGTCCGCAACGTCGCCGCCGGGTCCATGGCCACGCGCCTGGGCATCGCCGAGGGCACGCGCCTGCCGCGCTCCATCATCGAGTACTACTACAAGAACGACGCCCTGCAGGACCCCATGGTCAGCGAGGAGCACATCACCGCCTTCGGCTGGGCCGCCACGCACGACCTCGACGACATGGTGCAGCTGACCCTGCGTGTAAACGACTTCCTCACCGGCCTCTTCCTCGGCGTCGGCATCACGCTCGTGGACTTCAAGCTGGAGTTCGGGCGCCTCTACGAGAACGAGGAGATGCGGATCGTCCTGGCCGACGAGATCAGCCCCGACAATTGCCGCCTCTGGGACAGCAAGACCGGCGAGAAGATGGACAAGGACCGCTTCCGCCGCGACCTCGGCAAGGTCGAGGAGGGCTACCAGGAGGTCGCCCGCCGCCTCGGCATCCTCCCTGAAGCCGGCATCCGCGACATGAAGGGCCCGGAGCAGATGCAGTAGCTCCCCACGAAAACTCCTCAAGTGGAGTTTTCGCGAGGGCCCCTGTTGGTGCTTCTTCCTGGTCTGCCGGCTCCTCCCCACGAAGCTAAGCTTCGCGGGGGCGCCGGGGGCCGCTTATCTTGGCGAGGGATCGCATGACTCGACTTAAGGTTACCGTATTTCCGAAGGCCGGCGTGCTCGATCCGCAGGGCAAGGCCATCGAGCGCGCGCTCGGCGGGCTGGGCTTCCAGGGCGTTGGCGAGGTCCGCACCGGCAAGGTCATGCTGGTGGACGTCGCCCAGGCCGACCCTGTTCTCGCCAAGGCCGAGGGCGAGGAAATGGCGCGCAAGCTGCTCGCCAACACGGTCATCGAGAGCTTCACCGTGGAGCTCATGTGACCACCCGCGAGAACTCCCTCCGCATCTTCATCTGGGTGTCGTTCGGCCTCGCCGCCTGGCGCTTGCTGACCACCTGCGCCTACCTGCTCTTCGGCCCCGCCATCCCGCCGGAGCTGCGCACCACGCAGATCTTCTTCTACCTCTCCAAGGCCTTCCTCGGCGGCCTCTTCTGGCCCATCAGCCTGCTCATCGACGGCTGGCAGGACCCCATCGCCTGGCTGTTCTACCCATGGTGAAGGCCTCGCTCCTGCTGATGGTCTTCATGACCGTGCTGATCTTCATGGCGATGGGCTGGCGCGAGCAGCGGATCTCCGCCGCCAAGCCCACCCCTCGCCTCGGCTGGATCGCGCAGCAGAAGGCCAAGGCCAACCGCTGGGTGACCGCGGCCGCCATCTCCGCCATCGGCACCACCGTGCTGCTGGGTGCTGTCCACTGGCTCCGGCTATGGCAAGGTTAGCTTGCGATGGCGGTGGTCTGGGCCCTGCTGCTGCTGATCGTCCTGCCCGCCGGGATCTTCTCGATCGTCTTCGGCGCCCTCGCCATCGCGGCCGTGCCGCTCACCATCCTGCTGATGTTCCTCATGCCCCGGCGCTGGGCCAGGGGCTTGCCCGCCCTCACCCTCTTCCTCGCCTCCATGCTGCTCGCCCCCGTGTTGATGATGTTCTGCCTGATGGTCGGTGCCCTCGCCGAAAAGCCCCTTGCATGGGAACCCATCGAGTGGCGCGTCATCGCCCATACCCGCCTGCCGGGCGACACCTGGCGCCACCTCTTCCCCGTCCGTCCGTCCCGAGAGGCCGCCGCCCAGGCCGATCCAGAGGAGTGATCCCATGAACGCCGCCATCATCGTCTTCCCCGGCACCAACCGCGAGCGCGACGTGGCCCTCGCCCTGAAGCGCGTCACCGGCCGCAAGCCGCACATGCTCTGGCACCGCGACACCGAGCTGCCGGCCGGCCTGGACCTCGTGGTCCTTCCCGGCGGCTTCTCCTACGGCGACTACCTGCGCTGCGGCGCCATGGCCGCGCAGTCGCCCATCATGCGCGCCGTCCGTGCCCATGCGGAGCGCGGCGGCCTGGTGCTGGGCGTCTGCAACGGCTTCCAGATGCTGACCGAGGCCGGCCTGCTCCCCGGCGCGCTGCTCCGCAACGCCTCGCTGCGCTTCCTCGCCATGGACTGCACCATGCGCGTCGAGCGCGCGGACACCGCCTTCACGCACCACTTCCAGCGCGGCCAGACCTTCGGCGCCACCCTGGCCCATGGCGACGGCAACTACTTCGCCGACGACGCCACTCTCGATCGCCTCGAAGGCGAGGGCCTCGTCGCCCTGCGCTACGAGGGCGAGAACCGCAACGGCAGCGCGCGGAGCATCGCCGGCATCCTCTCGCCGAACCTGCGCGTGCTGGGGCTGATGCCGCATCCGGAAAACTGCACCGACCCGCTGGTAGGCGGGACGGACGGCCTTCCGATGTTCACCTCTCTGGCCGAGAGCTTCACCGCGGCCTGAAGACTATCGCTTGGCGGGCCTTTTCGGCCGCTTCGGCTTCGACATTACGGCGTACAGCGCGGCGGCGCCGAGGGCAGCGAGCGCGCTTTGGGCGGGGTGCGTCTGCGCCATCGTGGTGAGGCTGAAGGGGCGGGCATAGTAACGGCCCGAACGCTCCTGGCCCTCGGCCGGGACGGTGTGGAGATTGTCGATCAGCGGCGGCGGGCGGGCCTCGTCGACGACAGCGGCGCGACCGACCTGGCTCAGCAACGCCTCCATCAGGCTGGGGGCCATCCGTGCGACGGCACCACCGAAAAGCGCATCAGCACCGACAGCTATCTCGCGTCGCGGAATCACCGCCGCGTTCAGAATGGCCCGCGCCACGACGACGGGCTGATAGCGCGGCGGCGGCATCGCCGTTGCGGCGCCGAGCATGGTCTTCGCGTGGTTCGCGAGTGGCGAGTCCACGGAGCCCGGCTTGATCAGCGTGACGCTGACCGGAAGCCGCTCGTGTCGCAGCTCCATTCGAAGGGAGGTGGTGAAGCCCTTCACCGCGAATTTCGACGCCGCATAGGCGCCCATGAACGGCAACGCGATATCGGAAGCCGCGGAACCCATGTTGATGATGGCGCCGGCCGTGCCCTGGCTGCGGAAATACCGCGCCGCGGCCAGCGAGCCGTAGACGACGCCCCAGTAGTTGGTTTCGAAAAGCCGCCGGTGGTCGTCCGTCGCGGTGTCCTTGAGCTCGCCGACGAGCCCCACGCCGGCGGCGTTTACCCAGGTGTCGATCCCGCCGAAACGCGCCAACGCTGCCTGCGCCAGTGCCTCCATGGCATCCTCGGAGGCGACGTCCAGCGCCAGATAGGCGGCCTTGCCGCCGGCGCTTTCGATCTCGGCGCAGATGGCGCTCAGGGCTTCGCCGGCGCGTGCGGCCAGGAAAACCCTGGCACCGGCGGCGGCGGCCTTGCGCGCGGTGGCGAGGCCGATGCCTGAGCTGGCGCCGGTGATGACGAGGATCTGGCGGTTGAGCGGTTTGAGGATGGGTGGCACGGGATGCTCCTTGTTGGGAGCAAACCCTGCGTGGGCGGCGGGGGTTTCATCGGGCGGGTGGAAAGGGCGGCAGGCTGGGGGTGTTGGGGTGACGGCGGCTGAAGCAGTAGGCCATTTAGATCAGCAGTCCCAACAGGTGAGGCATGGGCTGTGTCGGCCGAGTTGGTAGGATGAGCCGTTGTTTGGGCGGTGATATGCAAAGACGACGATCAACGTGGCTGGATAATCGTATCGTCGCTCGGCTTCCTGTTTCCGTTTCCCCACGTGTTTTGAATGAAGCCATCTCGGGCCAGTTGAAGGCAAATGTCTTTGATATTCGTTTCGCGGAGCATATGAGCCTGAAGCGCAAAGTCGACAATGGTCGAAAATCGTACGCCGCCCCTCTCAGCAAGAAATACTCTTATATCGGCCGCAGCAATCTTCTTCTGCTGGATAACCACATCGTCAATCGTCGCTTCCTGCTGAGCATCATATCCTGGGAATAGTTCGTCGACCCCCGTAAGGTCTTCTCGCCTTCTCTCTTTTGCTGACACGCGGTTCCTTGCGTGCTCCTTTAACGCCTCATGCTCGATCCGACGAAAGGCCTTAAGGCCCTCCCGGCTTTTCGTGCCGTAAGCAAGGAAGAAGTGCGGCCGATCAATAGTGTTTTTATCGATTTTAGTAGAAATTACATATTGAAATCTACCCTCCCGCTTAAGCGTTTCACGAAAAAGCTTTTCGACTGCGGCTCCGCGCGGAAGGGACTGGTCAAGACGCTGATGCCAACCAGCGCCCCCGAGAATAGGATCAAGGGACGCAATCGTGTTCACGTCTTGACTTGAGACAAATCTATTTACAAAATCATACATAAAATTTATGAGAACTTCGCACTTATCTGAATCAAAAATAGATTTGATTTTGTGGAAAGGATAACCTGTCCATCCTGTCGGATCGATAAATATGAGCGGAAAGTTACCGTTAATGATATTTTTTATTTGCTCAACCGCGTCTTCAAACTTACCGAAGTAAGTTTGGATTTCAAACTTTCCAGAAACGCTGCGATGCGGAGCAACGGCGTTTTCAAGTTTTTTATATGCAACAGCGTCGCTTTCTGAGAAAAAACACCGGATGTGTCTTAGGTTCCCGGTATCTTGCAGAATTCTTTTTTGCGCGTCTTTTAATACGTCAATTGCTATCATGAACGAGGTATCGGAAAAGTCACTCGTTCTTGATTGCCAGGGGCCTGAGAAGCCATCAATATATGTTACATCCCAGCTCCGAAGAACCTTGAATGCTAACGCCTGGAGATAGCGGCGCAGAATAAAATGCTTTGCCTTCGTTTGCTCTCGCTGCAAATATACGTCCATCTAATTCTCCGGCATATTCATGAGGCGAATTTCGCAGCCAGATTCTTTGTTAGGTCGGGATACTCACTCCACTCGCGGCCTTTAAGCAAGCGCCCTCCAGTTTTCGGCCGTATACCGCCCCACTGCTTAAAGAAAAAAGCTACCTTATCTGCCTTGCATTGGTCGAGGATTTCTAAGACCCACTTCTCTTCGATTGGACGAGAACGCGGACCGCTTTCGCCGCCAACTATAACCCAGTCAATCCCTGCCAAGCTAATTGGCCCAACCGAAGCCAACAAGGGCTCAAACGATACGAACTTAACAGATGCGTTAGCCGACTTTAGATGACTAAGTCGTACCGTGTTTTTTCGATCTTCGATAGAAACGCCCAACCAGATGTGCGATGGCGCGACGCCATCAATATATCTTTTCTTGAGGTATTTCCCCATCAATGAGCTTCTTTTAGTTAATACTTGATATGTGTGCCAAGCGGCTTTTTCCATAGTATCAAAAACAGCGTCAATAAAATTGTCTGGTACGTCTTTGTGGAAAAGATCGCTCATCGAATTGACGAAGATTCTGCGAGGTTGCTTCCATAACAGCGGCTGTTGGAGCCTCTGCGGCCGAAGCATTAGATCGAATCCACGTTCAAAAGGGTGTCCTTTGACCCCGCGAAATCTCTCTGAAAACCGTTCAGCGTAACAAAAGTCGCAGCCCGCCGTGACCTTGGAACAGCCGGTCACCGGATTCCATGTCGAATCGGTCCATTCGATATGCGTCAACTCAGCCATAATGAACCTTAGAACAAAAAAAGAACGATGCAAGCGGCAGCCTCGGCTGCTCCAATCGTCACCTGTTCCGTTGCGTTTTAAACATCGTGGTCGGCTCTAACGACAGATACGGCCCTAAACAGCACCACTACGACATTTTCCCTTGCATCAGCCACAACCAAAATCCTACATGCTAAGGAATGTCGTCCTATATCCTCCGCATCCCCCACACCCCCATCTCCGACCCCGAATGGCTCTCCCTCCTCCCCCACTTAACCCGCACCCACACAACCGGCCGCCCCTGCCCTGACCTCCGCGCCCACCTCAACGCGATCTTCCACATCGCCGCCACCGACGGCCCCTGGCGCATCCTCCCGCCCGAGCACGGCAAGGCCGACACCGTCTCGCGCTACTTCCGTCGCCTCACCCATGCCGGGTTCTGGGAACGCCTGCTGACCGCCCTGGCCGCCGCCCCGCCCGACCATCCCCTCCGCCGCATCGAGGCGCTGATCTGCCGTGCCGCCCGCCGCGCCATGCGCCTGCGCGGGTTGCGCCTCATCGCCCTCGCCCGCCGCCTCAAGCTGCTTCGCGCCCTGCCCGGCCCACCCGCGTTGATCGCCAATCCGAGTTTGTCCGAAATCGTCTTCTCCCTGCCGATTCCGATGCGAATGCCGGAAACGCGGAGAGGCTGGCTCATCGCCCTCCGCTGGCTGCGCCTCCTGCGCAAGCTCATCACCATCGCCGCCGGCCGCCGGCGCCTCTCCCGTGCGGTCAGGGCACGTTGGCTATGACCGCGCACCCGCTGGACAAGCCCGCCGCGCGGCCCGACAAACGGCCCATGGCCTCTGTCCCTCCCCTCGCCCCCGATCGCGCCAAGCAGCTCGCCGCCGAATTCGGCCTGAAGCCGGACGAATACGCCCGCGCGCTGGCCATTCTCGGCCGCGATCCGACGCTGGCCGAGCTCGGCATCTTCTCCGTCATGTGGAGCGAGCATTGCTCCTACAAATCCAGCCGCGTCTGGCTGCGGGAGCTGCCGACCAAGGCGCCCTGGGTTCTCGTCGGCCCCGGTGAGAATGCCGGCGTCATCGCCATCGGCGAGGGTCTGGCGGCCGTCTTCAAGATGGAATCCCACAACCACCCCAGCTTTATCGAGCCCTATAACGGCGCGGCGACGGGCGTGGGCGGCATCCTGCGGGACGTCTTCACCATGGGCGCGCGCCCCATCGCCAACCTCAACGCGCTGCGCTTCGGCGACGTGAAGCACCCCAGGACGCGGCAGATCCTGGATGGCGTGGTGCGCGGCATCGGCGGCTACGGCAATTGCGTGGGCGTGCCGACGGTGGGCGGCGAGGTGAATTTCCACCCGGCCTACAACGGCAATCCGCTGGTGAACGCCATGACGGTTGGCATCCTCAAGGCCGACCGCATCTTCACCGCGGCTGCGAGCGGGCTGGGCAATGCGGTGGTCTATGTCGGCTCCAAGACGGGGCGCGACGGCATCCACGGCGCCACCATGGCCTCGACCGAATTCAGCTCGGATTCCGAGGAAAAGCGCCCGACGGTGCAGATCGGCGATCCCTTCGCCGAGAAGCTGCTGATCGAGGCCTGCATGGAGCTGATGGCGACCGACGCGATCGTGGCCATCCAGGACATGGGCGCGGCGGGGCTGACCTCCTCGGGCGTCGAGATGGCCGGCAAGGGCGGCATGGGCATCGAGCTGGAGATGGACAACGTCCCCCAGCGCGAGGAGGGCATGTCCGCCTATGAGATGATGCTGAGCGAAAGCCAGGAGCGCATGCTCATGGTGCTCAAGCCCGGCCGCGAGGCGTTGGCCGAGGCCATCTTCCACAAGTGGGAGCTGGACTTCGCGATCATCGGGCGGCTGACGGATACCGGGCGCATCGTGATCCGCCACAAGGGGCTGGTCGAGGCCGATATCGAGCTGGCGCCGCTGGAATCCGAAGCGCCGCTGTATCGCCGCCCGACGGCCGAGACGCCGAAGCTGCCGGTGCTGAAGGCGGCCGACATCGCCGATCCCGTCGGCATCGCCGCCGCCCTGGAGACGCTCGTCGCCTGCCCCGATCTCTGCTCGCGCCGCTGGATCTGGGACCAGTACGACGCGCAGGTCGGCGGGCAGACGGCCAAGCGCCCGGGCCAGGCGGATGCCGCGGTGGTGCGCATCGAGGACCATGTCCGCGCGCTGGCGATGACCACGGATTGCACGCCGCGCTACTGCCAGGCCGACCCCGAGGCCGGCGGCATGCAGGCCGTGGCCGAGGCCTGGCGCAACCTGACGGCGGTGGGCGCGCTGCCCCGCGCCATCACGGACAACATGAATTTCGGCAACCCTGAAAAACCCGAGGTGATGGGGCAGTTCGCCGCCGCCGTGCGCGGCATGGCCGCCGCCTGCGTCGCGCTCGACTTCCCGGTGATCAGCGGCAATGTCTCGCTCTACAACGAGACGGAGGGCCGGGCGATCCTGCCCACGCCGGCCATCGGCGGCGTCGGCGTGCTGGAGGACGTGGCGCAGGCCGTGGGCCTCGTGATGCCTCCCGGCTGCGATCTGGTGTTGATCGGTGACACGAAAGGCTGGCTCGGCCAGTCGCTCTGGCTGCGCGAGATCGCGGGCCGCGAGGAGGGTGCGCCGCCGCCGGTAGACCTCGCCGCCGAGCGCCGCAACGGCGATTTTGTGCGGGGGGAAATCCTCGCTGGGAATGTCGCCGCCTGCCATGACTGCGCGGATGGCGGCCTGCTCGTGACGGTCGCCGAGATGTGCATGGCCGGCGGCGTCGGCGCCAGGCTGGATGCCGAGGGCGACCATGGTTTCTGGTTCGGCGAGGACCAATCCCGCTATGTGCTGGCGGTGCAGAATGGTGCTGCCGTGCTGGGTGCCGCCATCGCCGCCGGAGTGCCCGCTCGGCGCATCGGCCATTCGGGCGGAGGGGACTTGGTTCTGGCGGGAACGGCAACCATATCAGTGGCTAGCCTGACGGCGGCAAATGAGGCGACACTACCCCGCCTGATGCAAGGGATCTGACCGACCATGGCAATGCAGCCGGCCGAAATCGAAGCCCTGATTAAATCCGCCATGCCCGACGCCACCGTGGCGATCGAGGATCTGGCCGGCGACGGCGACCATTATGCCGCCACCGTCGTCTCCGAATCTTTTCGCGGACTGTCTCGCGTGAAGCAGCACCAGCTCGTCTACGCCGCGCTTCAGGGCCGGATGGGCGGGGTGCTGCATGCCCTCGCGCTCCAGACCAGCGCACCCGAGTGAACCCCAGCAAGGAACCCCTAGAGATGACGCAATCCGCAGTTCAGCGCATCGAGGCGGACATCACCTCGAACCCCGTGGTGCTCTACATGAAAGGCACGCCCGTCTTCCCGCAATGCGGCTTTTCGGCGCGCGTGGTGCAGATTCTCGGCCATGTCGGCGTGCCCTTCAAAGGCGTGAACGTCTTGGAGGACACCGAGATCCGCGAGGGCATCAAGGCCTATACCAACTGGCCGACGATCCCCCAGCTCTATGTCGGCGGCGAGTTCGTCGGCGGCTGCGACATCATCATGGAGATGTACCAGTCGGGCGAGCTGCAATCGATGCTCAAGGAAAAGGGCATCGCGGTCCAGGCCGAAGCCTGAAGGTCACATGCTGCTGAGCTGCGGCGCCGCGAGGGCGCCGCGGAGCAGCACCACCTCGTCGAGAGGATCGCCATAGCCGGTCCCGGACGCCTCCGAGAGCGTGTGGCAGCGCAGGAAACGGTGCACGCCGCGCGCCTTGGAGAGTTCCATCTCGGGGAAGGGTCCGCTGGGCGAGCCTTCCACGACCGCGATCGTCACCAGGATGGCGCCGCGGGCCGAGCGGTCGAGCATGTCGCAGGTGTCCTCGAAAGCGGCCAGGCTGCGCCCGGTTTCCTCGGTGACCTGCAGGATCAGCTTGCCGTGCAGCCCGCGCAGCGCCTCGCGGAAGCGCAGCGTCGCCCGCTCCAGCGCGGCATAGCCGGCGGGCTCCAGCGGGTCGTACTGGTGGAAGTAGGTTGGGCCGTAGATCTCGGAGAAGCGGCGGTGGCGGCAGAGGTAGCCCTTGCTGCCCTCCGGCCGTTCCGCGGCAGGGATCGACTCGTACTCCGAGGCCATGAGCAGCCCGGCGCAGTCGTCGACGATCGAGTCCCGCACGGCCTCGGCCGGGATGGTCATCCAGTCGAAGGGGCCGGCCCAGCGGCGCAGGCCGGCGCGGCGTAGCATGCCGGCGGTTCGCGGGGTGCAGCCGGCACCGATGCACGCCAGGGGCGAGGGCCGGGCTGCGAGGCCAGGCGAGACCACCGGCTCGATCCCGCGCCCGTCGAGCCCGGCCAGGAGGCGGGCTTGCGCCTCCGGGCTCGTGTAGATGATCTGCAGGAAGTCGGTGATCACATCCGTCAGCGGGAGCGTTGCCGTGCGTCGGGTCAGTTCCTCGGTGAAGGAGGTGAGCCAGGTCGGGTCCACCTTTCGCCCCAAAAAGGACTGGTGTGTGGCCCGCACTACCGATTCCAGAACTTCGCGGAGGGGGATCGTATCAGGAGCCGGCATGGGAACCTGTGTGCAGGCGAAGGCCCCGCTCCGTCAACCGGGCCGCGCAAAGCTTCATCGCGCCGAAACGCAAAAGGGCGGCGCGGAATGTCCCGCGCCGCCCTTCTTTTGAGCAAAGACGAAATTTAGCGCGAGTAGAACTCGACCACCAGGTTCGGTTCCATCTGCACCGGATACGGCACGTCGCTGAACTTAGGCGAGCGCAGGATGCGGCCCTTCATGGCGCGGTGATCCACCTCGATGTACTCCGGCACGTCGCGGCCGGCTTCCTGGGCGGCGTCGAGCACCATGGTCAGCTGCTTCGACTTCTCCTTGACCTCGATCATATCCGTGTCCTTGACGCTGTAGGACGGGATGTTGAGGCGCTTGCCGTTGATCAGCACATGGCCGTGGTTCACGAACTGGCGAGCGGCGAAGGGCGTCACCACGAACTTCATGCGGTAGATGATGGTGTCCAGCCGGCGCTCCAGCAGGTCGATCAGGTTCTCGGAGGTGTCGCCCTTACGGCGCACGGCCTCGTCGTAATACTTGCGGAACTGCTTCTCGCCGATATTGCCGTAGTAGCCCTTCAGCTTCTGCTTCGCCATGAGCTGGATGCCGAAGTCGGTCGGCTTGTTCTTGCGGCGCTGGCCGTGCTGGCCGGGGCCGTAGGTGCGGGCGCCCTGCTCACCCTTGCGGGGCTTGGCGACCGGGCTCTTGGCGCGGCCCCAGAGGTTTTCACCCAGGCGGCGATTGATCTTGTACTTGCTGGCAAGGCGCTTGGTCATGCGCTGCAACCCGGCACCTTTTCGGCACCGGACCTTCTTTATGATGCGGACCCATTCTCAGGTCTGCTGGTTGTCCCGGTAGTCCTTCGCCCTTGCGGACGAAAGCGGGCGCACGCCCCGAAGGCGCGTCCTCGTTCCCAGGAATGGCGGGGTGATAGGTGCCGCGGCCGGGCTTGTCAAACCCCAGGCTTGTCAAACCAGGGCACCCGGCCGTACTCCCCAGCCATGGTCACGCGCGAAGATATCCTGGTCCTGGGCCTCACGGCCGGCGTCTTGGGGAGCCTGGTCGGCGGCCTCATGCTCGGCATCGGGCTGGGGATGGTGGTGCAGGGCGTGCATATCGGCTGGCTGCTGGTCCTGCCAGGCGCACCGGCGGGCGGCGGGTTGGGCTATCTGCTGGCTCGCAAGCTGGCGAAGAAGCTCGGCTAAACAGCTTTCATTCCTCGTCCAACGTCACCCGGTTGTCCGGCTTTCCCCGGGTAACCCGCCCGACGGAAAGCTCCGACACCACGCCATGCAGCGTGCGGACTTCCTGCTCGGTGATCTCGCCGCGCTCGAACAGGTGCCGCAGGTTGCGGACCATGCCCGGCCGCTTGGGCGCATTCCTCAGGAAGCCGCAGGCGTCCAGTTCCGCGATCAGGTGCCCCATGAAGTTCTCCAGCGAGCCTTTGGTGGCCAGCTCCGTCTTGTGGGTCTGGAGAATGCGGGGCGGCGTCGCATCGGCGGCCACCCACCATTCATAGGCCATCACCATCACCGCCTGGGCGAGGTTGAGCGAGCTGAATTCGGGGTTGAGCGGATAGCGGACCAGCGTATCCGCCCGCGCCATGTCCTCGGCATCCAACCCCGCCCGCTCCGGGCCGAAGAGGATAGCCACGCGTTCGCCGCGCCCGTTGATCTCGCGCAGCTCCGTCGCCGCCGCGCGTGCCGTCATGATCGGCACGATGATGTGCCGCGGGCGCGGACAGGTGGCGATCACCCGGTGGCAGTCGGCGACGGCGGCGTCCACGCTGTCGTAGAGCGTGGCGGCATCGAGGATGCGGTCGGCGCCCGAGGCGGCGGCCCAGGCGCGCGGCTTCGGCCAGCCGTCGCGCGGCGTCACCAGGCGCAGGTGGAACAGCCCGCCATTGGCCATGGCCCGCGCCGTGGTGCCGATATTCTCCGCCAGCTGCGGACGTACCAGCACCACGATGGGCGTCTCGCCGGCCGGGGCGACGAGCGGTGCGGCGCCTTCATCCCTCATCGGATCAGACGCGCTTCCAGACCGTGCCCGCCGCGCTGTCCTCGAGCACCACGCCATCTGCCAGCAGCGCCGCGCGGATCCGGTCGGCCTCGGCGAAATCGCGCGCGGCCCGCGCCGTGATGCGTGCGGCGATCGCCGCCTCGATGGCGGAGGAATCGTCGCCGCCCTGCAGCCATGCCTTGGGCTCGCCCTGCATCAAGCCGAGAACCGCCGATGCCTGCCGGAAGGCCGCGGCCGCCTGCCCCGGCACCAGCGCCCAGCCCTTCCCGATGCGATGCAGCACCGACGCCGCCGAACCGCCCACGGTCGCCGCATTCTCCAGCGTGCGGAGGTCGCGCAGGCGGGTGAGAGCGAGTGCGGTGTTGAGATCGTCGCACAGCGGCTCCAGCGCCCATTCCGCCATCTCCGCGATCACCAGCGTCTCGGAGACGGCGGGTGCGCGGGCCAGCATGGCGTAGCTGTCGTCCAGCTCCGCCTTCGCCTCGTCCAGCGCGGGCTGGGTGTAGTCCAGCCCGGAGCGGTAATGCGTGCGCAGCAGCAGCATGCGGAACGCCTCACCGGCCCAGGCGCCCTGCGCGAGGATGTCCTGCACGGTAAGGAAGTTCCCGACGCTCTTGGACATCTTCTCGCCGTCGACGAGCAGCATGCCGTTGTGCAGCCAGGTATGCGCCATGAAGCTGGTGCCGAAGGCGCAGCGGGACTGGGCGAGCTCGTTCTCATGGTGCGGAAACAGCAGGTCCGCCCCGCCGCCATGGATGTCGAATTCCTCGCCAAGATGCTTCCACGACATGGCCGAGCACTCGATGTGCCAGCCCGGGCGCCCACGGCCCCAGGGGCTGTCCCAGCCGGGCGTGTCCTCGTGGCTCGGCTTCCACAGCACGAAGTCGCCGGGGTCGCGCTTGTAGGGCGCGATATCGACGCGCGCGCCGGCCAGCAGCTCGTCCTGGTTGCGGCCGGAGAGCTTGCCGTAGTCGGCGAAGCTGCCGACGCTGAACAGCACATGGCCTTCGGCCGCATAGGCATGGCCGCGCTCGATCAGCTTCTCGGTCATCGCGATCATCTCGGGGATATGCCCCGTTGCGGTCGGCTCGATATCGGGCGGGAGGTTGCCCAGCGCGGCCATGTCGCGGTGGAAATCCGACGTGGTGCGCGCGGTAATGGCGCCGATCGGCTCACCGGCCTCGCGGGCCCGCGCGTTGATCTTGTCGTCCACGTCGGTAATGTTCCGCGCGTAGGTGACGCGCGGATAGAGCCGGCGCAGCAGCCGCGCCAGCACGTCGAACACTACCACCGGCCGGGCATTGCCCAGATGCGCCAGGTCATAGACCGTCGGGCCGCAGACGTAGAGCTTCACATGCTGCGGATCGAGCGGGACGAAATCTTCCTCGCGCCGGGTCAGGCTGTTGTGGAAGCGAAGCGCAGTCATACGGCAAGCCTTTCGGCGACGCGGGCGCGCCCCATCAGTGGAAGCAGGGTCTTGAGATCCGGCCCGTGATCCTCACCCGTCAGGGCGAGGCGCAGCGGCATGAACAGCGCCTTGCCCTTGCGGGCCGTCGCGGTTTTCAGCGCCTCGGTCCAGACCGCCCAGGTGGTTGTGTCGAAGGGTTCGGCGGGCAGCAGGTCCAGCGCGGTGCGAAGGAACTCGGCCTGATCGGGCTGTTCGATCGGCGCGATATGGCCGCGCACGACATCCCACCAATGCTTCGCCTCGGGCATGAGGTCGAGGTTCTCGCGCACGGCTTCCCAGAAGGTGGCATCGGCACCGGCGGGCAGATGCGGCTGCGCCTCCTTGAAAGGCATGGCATGCAGGAACTTGCGGTTCAGCGCCAACAGCTGCCGCGGATCGAAGCGCGGCGAGGAATGCGAGACCGCCTCGAGATTGAAGTTGTCCACCAGGTAGGCCGGCCGCCCCGGAACCGGATCGTGCGAGGTGCCGAGCGCGGCGAGGTAGCCGGTGATCGAGGCCGCCTCCACCCCATCCCGCCGCAGCTGCCGCAGCGAGAGCGAGCCGATGCGCTTGGAGAGCGGGCCGCCATCGGCGTCGGTCAGCAGCGGCATATGCGCGAAGTGCAGCCACTTGCCGCCCAGCGCGCGCCAGATATCGAGCTGCACGCCGGTATTGGTCACATGGTCCTCACCGCGAACCACATGGGTGATCTGCATGTCGAGGTCATCAACCACTGACGTGAAGGTGTAGAGCGGCGAGCCGTCGGCGCGGATCAGCACGGGGTCGCTCAGCGAGGAGAGCTTCACCGCGCGGTGGCCGAGGACGCCATCCTCCCACTCGACGCTGCCGGTGGAGAGCTTGAAGCGCCAATAGGGCGTCTTGCCGTTCTCCATGGCGCGGGCGAGCTGCTCCTCAGTCATGCGCAGGGCGGCGCGGTCGTAGAGCGGCGGACGGCCCTGCTTCATGCGGAGTTCGCGCTTGTAGTTCAGCTCCTCCTCACTCTCCAGGAAGGGGTAGAGATGGCCGCTCTTCTTCAGCCTTTCGGCGGCGGCGGCGTAGA
>JAQGHY010000281.1 GCA_028291455.1 Rubritepida sp.
ATGCACGCGCGCGGCGGCGGCCATGGTCTCGTTCACCACGGCCTGGATGCCGGCGGCGGTGTCCTCCATCGTCATGCCGGCGGCGTCGCCGAGGCCGGCAAGCGCCGCCTCGCCGGCCTCGACATCGAGCCGCATGGTGCCTCCCGCGAAGCCCGCGGCCTGGAGGCAGCCGAGCGCGAGGTTGGCGTCCGTCACGGTCGGTTCCGTGCCGCCGCGCCCGTAGCAGACCGGGCCGGGCGCGGAGCCCGCGCTGCGCGGCCCTACCTTCAGCAGCCCCAGCGGGTCGAGCGAGGCGATGCTGCCGCCGCCCGCGCCGATCTCGATCAGCTCCACGGCGGAGATGCTCAGCGGCAGGCCGCTGCCGGGCGTGAAGCGCTTCTCCCGCGCCGCCTCGAAGCGATGCGCCACGCGCGGCGCGCCGTCTCGCACCACGGCGAGCTTGGCGGTGGTGCCGCCCATGTCGAAGGCCAGCAGGTCTCGCGCACCGCTGCGCGCGCCGAGGACGGCGGCAGCCAGCGCGCCGGCCGCCGGGCCGGATTCCAGCAGCCGCACGGGGATGCGCTTGGCCTCCTCCACATGCGTCAGCCCGCCGTTCGAGAGCATGAGGAACAGCGGCGCGCCGATGCCGAGTGCGGCGATCTCAGCCGCCATCCGGTCCAAGTATCCGGCGGCGAGCGGCTTCACATAGGCATTGGCGACCGTGGTGGAGAGCCGCTCGAATTCGCGGATCTGCGGCGATACGTCGCTGGAAAGCGAGAGGTGCAGCCCCGGATGCCGCGCCGCGATCAGGGCGGCCGCTTGCCGCTCATGCGCCGGATTTGCGTAAGAGTGCAGGAAGCCGATGGCGAGCGAGGTGACGCCGGCCGCGACCAGCTTGTCCGCCGCCTCGATGACGGAAACCTCGTCCAGCGGCGCTTCCACGGAACCATCCGGCGCCAGCCGCTCGCGCGCCTCCAGCCGCCAAGCACGACGCACCAAAGGCGGCGGCAAGGGCAGGAAGAGATCGTAGATCTCGTACTTCCGCTCGTGCCCGATCTCGAGGATATCGCGAAAACCCTCGGTCGTGAGCAGCCCCGTCGGCGCGCCCTTGCGCTCGATCAGCGCATTGGTCAGCAGCGTCGTCGCATGCACCACGCGGGTGATCTGCCCGGGCGTCACGCCTTCGCGCGCCAGCAGCGCGGCAATGCCCGCGATGACGCCGCGCGCGGGTTCATCGGGCGTCGTCAGCTCCTTGTAGGCGGAGAATCGGCCGGTGATGGGCTCGTGCAGCACGAGGTCGGTGAAGGTGCCGCCAATGTCGATGGCCAGCGCATAATCGAGAATGGTCACACGTATCCGTCCAGATGATCGGCTTGCGTAAGCGCGGCGTCGCGCAGGGAAGGCTCGCCATGGCCGCCGCCACCAGGCGTGCGCATTTCCACGGTGCCGCCGGGGCCGACGATGTGCTGCCGCTTCGGATCGACCTTCACGCCATCGATGATCACGGCGCCGGGCGCACCCGACAGGCCGCCGGCGAGGCCGGGAGCCGCCGAATTCTCCTGCGTACGCTCGGCGAGGAAAGTCACGGCGATGGGCTGCGAAGAACGGCTTTCGTACAGCGTCTCCTGCCCATTGCCGCCGCGATGGGTGCCCGCGCCACCCGTGCCCTGCCGCAGCCGGCGGAAGCGCACACGCCAGGGTGCTGTCTGCTCGATGGTCTCCACCGAGGCGGAGGAGACATTGGAGGGCCAGCTCAGCACATGCGCGCCGTCACGGCCCGAGCTTGCGCCGTAGCCGCCGTTGAGGAACAGCGCATTGGCGATGGGCTTGCCGTCCTCGCGGAAGCCCGAGAAGCCGAGGCACCAGAGCGGCGAGCCCACGCCGGCCACTACGCGATCCGGCAGTGCATCGGCCAAGGCGGAGAGCACCAATGCGGGAAGGAAGTGCCCCGTCAGCGCCCGCGCGCCGCCGGCCGCCGGATGAGTCGAATTGAGAATGCAGCCCTCCGGCGCGGTCACGGTGAGCGGCCGGAAGCTGCCCTCGTTGTTCGGCACGGCGGGGCAGAGCGCGGCCTTCACCGCGAAGGCCGTGTAGGCGAAGGTATAGGCGAGGCACACGTTGATGGCGCGCGCCACCTGCGGGTCGGAGCCGGCATAATCCGCCACGATGGAATCGCCCGCGACGGTCAGCGCGAGCTGCAGCGTCAAGGGCTGCTCCAGGCCGTCCGTCTGCACCGTCGCCCGGTAGACGCCGTCCGGCACGGCCGCGATGGCCGCCCGTGTCGCACGTTCGGAACGCGACTGGATCTCCTCGGCGAGGCCGGCGAGGTCCGGCAGCTCGTGCTCCTCCAGCAGCGCCAGCACGCGGCGTTCCATCAGGTCCAGCGCGGCGAATTGCGCGTGCAGGTCACCCAGCACCTGGTCCGGCACGCGGGTGTTGCGGCGGAGCAGGCGCATCAGCGTCGCATCCGGCACGCCCGCCGCGACGGCCTTCATCGGCGGGATCTGCAACCCTTCCTCGAAGACGTCGCGCGCTTCGGCGGAGCGGATGCGCCCGCCGATATCCGGCGAATGCGCGACGGACCCGGCGAAGGCCACCAGCCGCCCCGCGCGGAAGATCGGCTTGGCCACCGTGATATCCGGCAGATGCCCGGTGCCCATCCAGATGTCGTTGGTGATGAGGATGTCGCCCGGCTCCAGTGTCTCCGGCGGATACTCGCGAAGGAAGTGCCGGATCGTGGTGGGCAGCGTGCAGAGGAAGCTCGGCACGCTGTCCGTCGCCTGCACGACGGAATGGCCGTTCGCATCCGTCAGCACGCAGCCGAAATCATGGCTCTCGCGCACCACGGTCGAAAAGGAGGAACGGAGCAGCGCGGCCGCCGCCTCGTCCACGATAGAAACGAGCCGCGTCCAGAGCAGCTCCAGTCGAACCGGATCAAACATCAATCTAGGCGAATCCCTGCTGCGTCGACCACACGGGTCCACTTGA
>JAQGHY010000334.1 GCA_028291455.1 Rubritepida sp.
TCTTCGCCGCGGTGCAGGTGGAGCGGAACGTGATGTTCCTGATCCTGACGCTGATCATCATCGTGGCGGCCTTCAACATCATCTCCACGCTGATCATGCTGGTGAAGGACAAGGGCAAGGACATCGCAGTGCTGCGCACGATGGGCGCCACCAGCGGATCGATCCTGCGCATCTTCCTGATGTGCGGCGCCTGGATCGGCGTGTCGGGCACGCTCGCGGGGTTCCTGCTGGGGGTGCTGTTCTGCAAGAACATCGAGAACATCCGGCAATTCGTCCAATGGGTGCTCGGCACCGAGCTGTTCAGCGCGGAGGTCTACTTCCTCACGCAACTGCCCGCCGTGCTGGATTGGAACGAGGTGATGCAGGTCGTGGGGCTGGCGCTCTCGTTGGCGCTGCTGGCGACCATCTATCCCAGCTGGCGCGCGGCGAAGACGGACCCTGTGGAAATGCTGCGCAATGAGTAGCCCTCTGGAACTGCGCGGCGTCGAGCGGCGCTACAAGACCGAGGCCGGCACCCTGGACGTGCTGCGCGGTGCGGACCTGGAGCTGCGGGCGGGCGAGATCGTGGCGCTGGTGGCACCCTCGGGCACGGGCAAGTCCACGCTGCTGCATGTGACGGGGTTGCTGGAGCGCCCGGATGGCGGCGAGGTCTTCGTGGAAGGCCGCGCGGCCGGGACGCTCTCGGACGATGCGCGCACGGCGATCCGGCGGAACACGATCGGCTTCGTGTACCAGTTCCATCACCTGCTGCCGGAATTCTCGGCGGAGGAGAATGTGATGCTGCCACAGCTCGCGGCCGGCGTGTCGCGGGCGGTGGCGCGCGAGCGGGCGGCGCAGCTGCTGGGGACGTTTGGGTTGTCGGACCGGTTGCAGCACCGGCCGGGTAAGCTTTCGGGCGGCGAGCAGCAGCGGGTGGCGATCGCGCGGGCGTTGGCCAATGGGCCGAAGGTGCTGCTGGCGGATGAGCCGACCGGGAATCTGGATACGGTTACGGCGAATCTGGTATTCGACGAGTTGCTGCGCGAGGCGCGGGGCAGGGGGCTGGCGGCGCTGATCGCCACCCATAATCCGGCGCTGGCGGCCCGGATGGATCGAGTGGTGACTTTGCGGGACGGCAAAGTGGTGCCTGGGTAGAGCTCGCGTTTGGATAAGGTTTTGGACGTCGCTCATTGCGCCTTGGCCAAGTCCGCGCCACCTTCCACTCAAGAAATCAGGAGAAACCCAGCATGGCCGATTACCCCAATGTCCAGCTCCACATCGCCGGTGAATGGCGCGACGCCGAGGGCGGCAAGCGCATCGAAGTTCTGAACCCCGCCACTGAGGAGGTCGTCGGCACCGTCGCCCACGCCTCCATCAACGATCTCGACGCCGCCCTGGCCGCCGCCGAGCGCGGCTTTGCCGTCTGGCGCAAGATCAGCGCCTATGAGCGCGCCAAGACCATGCGCAAGGCTGCCGACCTGCTGCGCGCCCGCGCCGATACCATCGCCAGGCTGATGACCCTCGAGCAGGGCAAGCCCCTCGCCGAGGCCAAGGGCGAGGTCATGGCCGCTACCGACGTCATCGACTGGTTCGCCGAGGAAGCCCGCCGCACGTACGGCCAGGTCATCCCCGCCCGCGGCGAAGGCATCTATCAGCTCGCCATCAAGGAGCCGATCGGCCCCGTCGCCGCCTTCACGCCCTGGAACTTCCCGATCAACCAGGTCGTCCGCAAGCTCTCCGCCGCGCTCGCGGCCGGCTGCTCCATCATCGTGAAGGCCCCCGAGGAGACGCCGGCATCGCCGGCCGAACTCATCCGCTGCTTCCTCGACGCCGGCGTCCCCGGCGACGTAATCGGCCTCGTCTACGGCGTGCCGAGCGAGATCAGCGCCTATCTCATCGCGCATCCCACCATCCGGAAGGTGACCTTCACCGGCAGCACTCCGGTCGGGAAGATGCTCAGCGCGCTGGCCGGCCAGCACATGAAGCGCGTGACCATGGAGCTCGGCGGCCATGCCCCGGCGATGGTCTTCAACGACGCCGATGTCGAGCACGCGGCCAAGACGCTCGCCCTCGCCAAGTTCCGCAATGCCGGCCAGGTCTGCGTGAGCCCGACCCGCTTCCTGGTTCAGGAGAAGGTCTACGACCAGTTCGTCGCGAGCTTCACGGCCCATGCCAAGGCGGTGAAGGTGGGCGACGGCCTCGCCGCCGACACCACCATGGGCCCGATGGCCAATGACCGCCGCGTGCCGCAGATGGAGACGCTGGTCGCCGACGCCCGCAGCAAGGGCGCCGAGATCACCACCGGCGGCAATCGCATCGGCAACAAGGGCTACTTCTTCGAGCCGACAGTCGTCTCCGGTGCCACCACTGAGATGCGCGGCATGAACGAAGAGCCGTTCGGCCCCGTCGCCTTCATGCGTCCCTTCAAGACCTTCGAGGACGTGGTGACGGAAGCCAACCGCCTCCCCTGGGGCCTCGCCAGCTATGCCTTCACCACCAGCGGCAAGACGGCACATGCCCTCGCGGCCGGTGTGGATGTCGGCATGATTACGATTAACCATCTGGGCCTGGCGCTGCCGGAAGTTCCCTTCGGCGGCGTGAAGGACAGCGGCTACGGCACGGAAGGCGGTTCGGAGGCGATCGAGGCCTATCTGAACACGAAGTTCGTGAGCCAGTCGGGTATCTGATCCCCGCGACACGGCAGGCGACTCCACCGGCCATGGTGCTACAAAGGGCGCCATGGCCGACACCTTCATCCACCTGCACACCCACTCCGCCTATTCGCTGAGCGAAGGTGCGATTAAGGCCGAGAAGCTGCCCGGCCTGGCCATCGCGGCCGGCATGCCGGCGGTGGCGCTGACCGACACGGCTAACCTCTTCGGCGCGCTGGAATTCGCGCAATACGCTTCGGCCAAGGGCATCCAGCCCATCATGGGCTGCCAGCTCTGGCTCTCCCGCACGGCCACCGGCGAGGAGCGGCCCGAGGCTCTGCGCGCCGGGCCGGACGCCGTCGTCGCACTGGCGATGGACGCGCAGGGTCTGGACAATCTTCAGCGCCTTTCCTCCCTCGGCTGGCTCGGCGAGGACATTTCCGGCAAGCCCGCGCTGACGCTGGAGCAGCTGCTCGCCCATGCGCCCGGCCTGTTCCTGATGACGGGCGGCGATCACGGCCCGCTCTCGCGCCTCATCGTCGAGGGCCGGCGCGACGCGGGCGCGCGCCTGCTGGACGCGCTGAGCGAGGCCTTCCCGGACCGCCTGGCCGTCGAGCTGATGCGCCACCATACCGAGCGTCAGGCGGCCATCGAGCCCGGCCTGCTGCGGCTGGCCGATGAGGCCGGGCTGCCCATCGTCGCCACCAACGACGTCTATTTCGCCGAGGCCAAGATGCATCTGGCGCATGACGCGCTGCTCTGCATCGCCGAGGGCCGTCTCGTCGCCGAGGCCAATCGCCGCCGCGTCACCGAGCATCACTGGTTCAAGCCGCCGGCCGCCATGCGCGAGCTCTTCGCCGACCTGCCCGAGGCCTGCGACAACACGCTGGCCATCGCCCGCATGTGCACGGTGATGGCGGAAGCCAAGAAGCCCGAATTGCCCATCTCTCCCAAGGTGGAACCCGGCCGCACCGAGGCTGAGACGGTCGCCTCCATGGCCCGCGTTGGCCTGGCGGGCCGCTTCCCGCAGGGCGTGCCGTCCATCCATGCTGAGCGGCTGGAATACGAGCTCGGCGTCATCAGTTCGATGGGATTTTCCGGCTACTTCCTCATCGTCGCCGACTTCATCCAATGGGCGAAGCAGCAGGGCATCCCCGTCGGTCCCGGCCGCGGTTCGGGCGCGGGCTCCGTCGCCGCCTGGGCGCTGGCGATCACCGACCTCGACCCGCTGCGGTTCGGCCTGCTCTTCGAGCGCTTTCTGAACCCCGAGCGCGTCTCGATGCCCGATTTCGACATCGACTTCTGCCAGGACCGCCGCGACGAGGTGATCGACTCCGTCCGCCGCGAATACGGCGCCGATCGCGTCGCGCAGATCATCACCTTCGGCAAGCTCCAGGCCAAGGCGGCGGTGCGCGACGTCGGTCGCGTGCTCGGCATGCCCTATGGCCAGGTCGACAAGATCGCAAGCCTGATTCCCAACAATCCCGCCAACCCCGTGTCGCTGGCCGACGCCATCAAGGGCGAGCCGCGGTTGCAGGAGATGCGGGACGACGACGAGGCCATCGCCCGCCTGCTGGACACCGCACTCCAGGTCGAGGGGCTGTACCGCAACGCCAGCACGCACGCCGCCGGCGTGGTGATCGGGCGGCGGCCGCTCATCGAGATCACCTCGATCTATCGCGACCCCCGCTCGGCCTCGCTCATAACCCAATATTCGATGAAGTATGTCGAGCAGGCGAGCCTGGTGAAGTTCGACTTCCTCGGCCTCAAGACACTGACGGTGCTGCAGCGCGCGGTGGAACTGCTGCAGGCCCGCGGCATCACCGTCGACCTCGCAACGCTGGCGCTCGATGACGCGCCCACCTACGCCATGCTGGCCAAGGGCGACGCGGCCGGCGTGTTCCAGTTCGAAGGCCAGGGCATGCGGGACTGCCTGCGCTCCATGCGCCCCGACCGCTTCGAGGACCTGATCGCCGCCGTCTCGCTCTACCGCCCGGGCCCGATGGAGAACATTCCCGCCTATTGCCAGCGCAAGCATGGCGAGCCCTGGGCCGCCCCGCATCCCTCGATCCAGGAGATCCTCGGCGAGACCTACGGGATCATGGTCTACCAGGAGCAGGTGATGCAGATCGCCCAGGTGATGGCGGGCTATTCGCTCGGCAGCGCCGACCTGCTGCGCCGCGCCATGGGTAAGAAGGACCGCAAGGAAATGGCGCAGCAGCGCGCCATCTTCTGCGAGGGCGCGGAGAAGAACGGCGTCCCCGCGGAGAAGGCCGGCGAGGTCTTCGACCTCATGGAGAAGTTCGCCAATTACGGCTTCAACAAATCCCATGCGGCAGCCTATGCGCTGGTCGCCTATCAGACGGCCTGGCTGAAGGCGAACCATCCAGTCGCCTTCCTCGCCGCCTCGATGTCGCTCGACCTGGACAAGACGGACAAGCTCGCCTCGCACATGCAGGAGGCGGCGCGGCTGAAGATCAAGATCCTGCCGCCGGACATCAACCGCAGCCGGGCCGAGTTCGGCATCGAGGAGACGGAGGGCGGTGCTGCCATCCGCTTCGCCCTCGCCGCCGTGAAGCGCGTGGGGCTGCAGGCCATGCGCGAACTGGTGAGCGCGCGGGCCGAGGGCGGGCCGTTTACCAGCCTAGCGGACTTCGCGGCCCGGGTGGATCCGCGCCTGATCAACAAGATGCAGGTGGAGAATCTCGCCAAGGCGGGCGCCTTCGACAGCCTGGAAGGTAGCCGCGCCCGTCTCGTCGCCGGGGCCGAGACGGTGCTGCGCCGCGCGCAGGCCTCGGCCGAGGACCGCGGGAGCAACCAGATCGGCCTCTTCGGCGAGGTGGAGCAGGGCCCGCCGATGCTGCGCCTGCCCGACGTCGCGGATTGGCCGACGCTGGACAAGCTCGCCTTCGAGGCCGAGGCGATCGGCTTCCACCTCTCCGCCCATCCGCTCGACGAATACAAGGGCGCGCTGCGGCGGCTGGACGCCACGCCATCCGCGCTGATCGCGGACCGGGCGCGGGCTGGAAACACGCGGCTCAAGCTTGCCGGCACCGTGACCGCGCGCAAGGAGCGCAACACCAAGACCGGCAGCCGCATGGCCTGGGTGAGCCTCTCGGATCAGACCGGCGGCTTCGAGGTGACCTTCTTCAGCGAGGTGCTGAACCGCAACCGCGAATTGCTGGAGGAGGGCCGCGCCGTGCTGATCACCGCCGATGCGAAGCTGGATGGCGAGGCGTTGCGGCTGACCGCACAGGATGTGGAATCGCTCGACAAGGCGGCGGCCGGCGTGGGGCAGGGGATGCGCGTCTTCCTCGAAACCGCGACCGCCGTGCCGGATATCCGCAAGCTGCTGGAGCGCGACGGGCGCGGCAAGGGACGCGTGAGTCTGGTTCCCCGCCTCTCACCTGGCCAGGAGGTGGAGATCACTCTGCCGGGCCTGTGGAATGTCTCGCCGCGGATGATGCAGGCGATGAAGCTGCTGCGCGGGGTCGATAGCGTCGAGGAGGTGTGAGGCGTTTCGGTCAGGCGGGCGGATCGACTGGTTTACACAACCGGCAGGAGAACCATTGGCCGCCTCATGCCCTATAGAGTTGCAAAGGTTTACAAGTCGTTGAGAATTGCTACCTAGGAGGGCATGACCGCGGGAGAATTCGCGTGGCGTGGCTCCAAAATTGGCTCAGCCCTGGGGAAGATGCCCCCGACGAAACGCCCCATGCCGAGCCGCGGGACGGGCGGCAGGGCTTTGCCGAGGGCACGGCGCCCTTTCGCGCCTACCCGCAGCTTTTCACCGTTCCAAATTCCAGCCCCGCTCCCGCAGAACCGCCGGCGCGAGACGTGCCCTCCGGCGACACTGGCCCGCACGGCCATCGCAGCCGCATGCGCGAAAAGCTGCTCCAGCGCGGTTCGGATGCGCTGGTCGATTACGAGGTGCTGGAGATGCTGCTCTTCCTCGCCCTCAGGACCGGCGATACCAAGCCGTTGGCGAAATCCCTCATTGCTCAATACGGCAGCTTCGCCCGTGTCATGGCTGCGCCAACGGACCAGCTTCTGGCCACCCATGGCCTGGGCTCCCACAGCGTCGCGGCATTGAAGCTCGTGCAGGCCGCCGCCCTGCGGATGGTGCGGGCGGACCTGAACGAGCAGCCGATCCTGAACAACTGGGATCGCCTTATCGACTACCTCACTGCCACCCTGTCGCGCGAGAAGGTGGAGCAGTTCCGCATCCTCTTTCTCGATCCGAAAAACCGCCTCATTGCCGACGAGGCGCAGGCGCGCGGCACCGTCAATCACACCCCGGTCTATCCGCGGGAGGTGGTGAAGCGTGCCTTGGAGCTGCATGCAACGGCG
>JAQGHY010000351.1 GCA_028291455.1 Rubritepida sp.
AACAGCTCCTGCTGCGGCCGCCGCTCCGGCTCCCGTCGCCGCGCCGCGTCCTGCCGCCGCGCCCGCGCAAATTCTGGGCGCGACCACGGCCCATCCGAACAGCTCCATGCGCAAGGTCATCGCGCGCCGGCTGTCCGAGAGCAAAGCCACCATCCCGCATTTCTACGTGGCGATGGATATCGAGCTCGACGCGCTGCTCGAACTGCGCGCCAAGCTCAACGCCAGCAGCCCCAAGGACGGCCCGGGTGCCTTCAAGCTCTCGGTGAACGACTTCGTCATCAAGGCTGCCGCCGCTGCGCTGAAGCGCGTGCCCGGCGCGAATGCGGCCTGGACGGACGAGGCCATCCTCCGCTTCAACGACGTGGACATCAGCGTCGCGGTCGCCATTGCGGATGGGCTGATCACGCCGATCGTGCGCAATGCCGACCAGAAGGGCCTGGCCGCCATCAGCAACGAGATGAAGGACCTCGGCGCGCGGGCCAAGACCGGCAAGCTGAAGCCCGAGGAATTCCAGGGCGGCGGCTTCAGCATCTCCAACATGGGGATGTATGGCGTGTCGTTCTTCTCCGCGATCATCAACCCGCCCCAGGCCGGCATCCTCGCCGTCGGTGCGGGCGAAAAGCGGGCGGTCGTTAAGAACGGCGAGCTCGCCATCGCGACCGTGATGACCTGCCAGCTCAGCGTCGACCATCGGGTGATCGACGGCTCGCTGGCGGCCGAATGGCTGCTGGCCTTCAAGGGCTTCGTGGAAGAGCCGCTGAGCTTGATGCTCTAACCATGGCACCCTGGCGCGAGACGGTCCCTGCGGACGTGGCGCAGGTCCACGGGCTGCTCCGGAAGCTCGCGGAATACGAGAAGATCGAGCACGAGTTTGTCGTGACCGAGGCGGATCTGTCGGCCGCCCTCTATGGCGAACAGCCGAAGGCCCAGGCCATGCTGGCCGAGGTGGAAGGCAAGGCCGTGGGCGTCTGCCTCTGGTACCGAACCTTCAACAGCTTCGCCGGCAAGCCGGGGATCTGGATCGAGGACGTCTACGTCGATCCGGGCTACCGCAATCGCGGCATCGCACGCGCGGCCTTCCGGCTGCTCGCGGCGCGCGCCCTCGATGAGGGTTGCACGGCGGTGGAATGGAACGTGCTCGACTGGAATGCGCCGGCCATCTCCGCCTATCGGGCGATGGGGGCTTCAGCGCGTGACGGATGGACGGATCAGCGCGTCTCGGGCCCGGCCCTGGCGACGCTTGCAGGAAGGGGCTGAACGCATGGCCGACAATTACGATCTCGTGGTGGTGGGCAGCGGCCCCGGCGGTTATGTCGCGGCGATCCGCGCCTCGCAGCTCAAGATGAAGGTGGCAATCGTCGAGCGTGAGTCCCTGGGCGGCGTCTGCCTCAACTGGGGCTGCATCCCGGCCAAGGCGCTGCTGCGCTCCTCCGAGATATTCCACATCATGAACAGCCTGGATCACTACGGGCTGGCGGCGGACAATATCCGCTTCGACCTCGCCAAGGTCGTGAAGCGCAGCCGGGGCGTCGCGGCCCAGCTTTCGGGCGGCGTGAAGTTCCTGATGAAGAAGAACAACATTACCGTCATCGACGGCTTTGCGAAGCTGGCCGGCGGCGGCGGCAAGATCTCGGTCGAGAAGGACGGCAAGCCCGTCGCCGATTTGGTCGCGAAGAACATCATCCTGGCCACCGGCGCCCGCGCCCGCGTGCTGCCGGGCATGGAGCCCGACGGCAAGCTGATCTGGACCTACAAGGAGGCGCTGGTGCCGGATACGGTGCCCAAGCGCCTGATAGTCATCGGCTCGGGCGCGATCGGCGCTGAATTCGCGAGCTTCTTCCGCGACCTCGGCAGCGAGGTCACGATCATCGAGGCCCTGGACCGCATGCTGCCGGTCGAGGATGCCGAGGTCTCCGCCTTCGTGAAGAAGTCCTTCGAGAAGCAGGGAATGAAGGTGCTCGTCGGCGCCTCCGTGAAATCCGTGAAGAAGGGCGCTTCCACCGTCACCGCTACGGTCGAGGTCGACGGCAAGATCCAGGAGTTCGAGGCCGAGCGGCTGATCCTGGCGGTCGGCATCGTCGGCAATGTCGAGGGCATCGGCCTCGAGGGCACGAAGATCAAGGTCGAGCGCACCCATATCGTCGTGGACGGCTTCGGGCGGACGGGCGAGCCGAACGTCTTTGCCATCGGCGACATCGCGGGCGCGCCCTGGCTCGCGCACAAGGCGAGTCATGAGGCGATCACCTGCGTGGAGTTCATCGCCGGTCTCGATCCGCACCCCTTCGACATCAGCAACATCCCCGCCTGCACCTATTGCCGCCCGCAGGTCGCGGCTGTGGGGCTGACCGAGGCCAAGGCCAAGGAGCTCGGCTATGAGGTGAAGGTCGGGCGCTTCCCCTTCATCGGCAACGGCAAGGCCATTGCACTGGGCGACACCGAGGGCTTCACCAAGACCGTCTTCGACGCCAAGACCGGCGCCTTGCTCGGCGCCCATATGGTCGGTCCCGAGGTGACGGAGATGATCCAGGGCTACACCATCGCTCGTACCCTTGAGACGACCGAGGCGGAGCTGATGCACACCGTCTTCCCGCATCCGACGGTCAGCGAGACGATGCATGAGTCGGTCCTTGATGCCTACGGTCGCGTGATCCACATCTGACATCTCCGTGTTGCCCGGGCCTGATGGCCTGGGCGTGCGATGCGGGGGTGTGATCGCGGCAAGCCGCGCTATATGAGGCATCATGGCCCGCATCGAGATCGACCACCGTCCCAGGACGGATAGCCCACGGGTTGGCGCCGAGCGCCATCCCGAGAAGTCGCACCGGCCGGACAACCCGATCCAGCGCAAGCCGGACTGGATCCGGGTCAAGGCGCCGACGCACCCGATCTACCACGAGACCCGCGCCCTGATGCGCGAGAACAAGCTGGTGACCGTCTGTGAAGAGGCGGCCTGCCCGAACATCGGCGAGTGCTGGAGCCAGCGCCACGCCACCATGATGATCATGGGCGAGACCTGCACCCGCGCCTGCGCCTTCTGCAATGTCGCGACCGGCATGCCCAATCCGCTCGACCATGACGAGCCGCGCCGCGTGGGCGAGGCCATCGCCAAGCTCGGCCTGCGCCACGTCGTCATCACCAGCGTGGACCGCGACGACCTGCGCGACGGCGGCGCCGAGCATTTCGCCCAGACCATCCGCGCCATCCGCACCTCCGCCCCCGGAACGACCATCGAGATCCTGACGCCGGACTTCCTCCGCAAGGAAGGCGCTCTGGAGGTGGTGGTGAAGGCCCGTCCGGACGTGTTCAACCACAACCTCGAGACGGTGCCGCGGCTCTACCCGAACATCCGGCCGGGTGCGCGCTACTACCATTCGCTGCGCCTACTGGACCGCGTAAAGCAGCTCGATCCCTCGATCTTCACCAAATCCGGCATCATGGTCGGGCTCGGCGAGGAGAAGATCGAGGTGCAGCAGGTCATGGACGACCTGCGCAGCGCCGAGGTGGATTTCCTCACCATCGGCCAGTACCTCCAGCCCAGCGTGAAGCATGCCGCCGTGGCCCGGTTCGTCGAGCCCTCGGAATTCGCCGACTATGCCAGCCTGGCCCGGGCCAAGGGCTTTCTACTCGTCGCGGCGACGCCGCTCACGCGCAGCTCCTACCATGCGGATCAGGACTTCGCCGCGCTGAAAGCGGCGCGGGAACAGAGCCTAGCCGCCTGATGCCGACCCATGCCGAAAAGAAGATCCTGCGCCAGACGCCCGAGCAGATCTTCCAGATCGTCGCCGATGTGCATCGCTATCCGGAATTCCTGCCCTGGTGCGTAGGCGCGCGTGTGCTCACCCGCGACGAGACGAAGCTGACGGCGGACCTCACCATCGGCTTCAAGATGTTCCGCGAGACCTTCCGCAGCGAGGTCACGCTCACCCGCCCGGGGATGGTCGAGGTGAAGTATCTCAACGGACCCTTCCGCTACCTCAACAACACCTGGCGGCTGACCGCCGTGCCTGGCGGCACCGAGGTGAACTTCTTCGTCGATTTCGAGTTTCGCTCGCGGCTGCTGCAGGCGGTGATCGGCACCGTCTTCAATGAGGCCGTGCGCATGATGGTCCGCGCGTTCGAGCGGCGGGCGATGGCGCTTTACGGGCGGCATCCCCCGTCGCCGGCCGCCGCACCTGCGCCGGTCCAGAACCGGTGAGCTAAATTCTACGGTGACCGGGGCTCCGGCTTGCGGCGGAGTACCGCCGTAGTGACCGGAAGGTCAGAAGTGGATCAGCCCCGGCGCGAAAAACCCCAGCATCATCAGCCCGACGCCAACCAGTCCCAGCCCGCCCGCGAACCACACCAGCAGCGCCACCCCCGCGATGATCGAGGCCGAGGCCACCACGATCGCCACCTGGAAGGCCGCGCTCGAATATTCGAACATGTGGTAGCGCTCCATGTTCCGGTCCCGCTTTCCCTCGGCGGCCTGAGCGCGTGTCATGAGTTCGCGCCGGCCTTCGCCGGTTTCCGGCTCGCTTTCCCAGCGGTTGACCGTAGCCGTCCAGCGCGACTGCTGGGCCTGGATGGCGGCACGGTTGACCTCGGTCTTGTCCAGCTCGGCCTGCTCGACGGCGGTACGAAGCTGCGTTTGGCGGATGCTCCGCGCCTGGAAGAAGGCCCAGAGATTGGCCGCCTGGACGTTGTTGTTGAGCGCCTCGGTCTGCGCGGATTTCCCGCCGACTTCGGCTAAAGCCAGGAACAGCGCAAGTATTGCGATCAGCAGGGCAACGCCCTTGTTCTCGGCGCCATGCGGCGCACCGTGCCCACCCGTCATGCGAATCTATCTCTCATGTAATCCGCGAGCCCCATGCCACGGCGCCTGGCGGGGCGCCAGTTGCCGTCAGGTCGCGGCTTGATCGCGCAGCCAGTCCACGAAGGCGCTCATGGGTGCGCGAAGCGGCGCCGTGGGCAGCAGCAGCGCATAGCCTACCGAGGGCACCGAAGCGCCCATTTCCGCGAGCGGTTCGACCAGCCGGCCGGAACGGCGTTCCCCGCCCGTGAGGATGTCGCTTTCCAGCACCACGCCCAGCCCCTCGCTGGCCGCGTCGATCGCGAGATGCGAGCGGTCGAAGCTCAGCCCGCCCGCGGGCGGGGGCGGTGCGCCCATCAGCCGGCACCATTCCGGCCAGCGCACGGCATTGCGCGAATGCAGCAAGGGCAGCGCCATCAGATCGGCGATGGACGGACGTTCCGGCAGCCGCTCGCGCAGGATGGGGCTGCAAAGCGGATGCACGCTTTCGGTGAGCAGGGGCTTGGAGCCCGCCGGCGCGTCGCTGCCGTAGACCAGCGCGAGGTCGAGCCCCGGCCGGAACGCCGTCGGCCCCGCTGAGTCGATGATGTGCAGCGCGACGCTGGGGTGCGCCAGCAGGAAGCCGGTCAGCCGCGGCCGCAGCCATTTCGCGGCGAGGCTGGCATTCACATGGACATCGAGCGGCTGCATGGCCCCGCTATCCAGGAAGTCGCGGCAGCCCTCGGCGATCTCGGTGAGGCCGCAGGAGATGCGGAACGCCAGCCGCTGCGACAAGGCCAGCGGCTCCAGACCGTTCGGCGTGCGGCGGAACAGCGGCCGGCCGAAATGCGCCTCCAGCGTCGCGATGCGATGGCTAACCGCCGAGGGGGTGATCCGCAATTCCTCGGCCGCGAGCGCCATGCTGCCGAGGCGAGATGCGGCCTCGAAGGCAACCACGGCTCGGAGCGGAGGCAGGTTACGCATGGGATCAGCGACTGGGATGAGGTTTTTTCATCTGTGCCTGAAATCTACTCACTTGCTGGCAAGCCTGTCCATGCGGGAACCTCGCCGTAACGAACCAGGAGAGACCGATGACCGTCGCCCATTCGGAAGCCGAACTGCTCGCGCAGGCCGACCGCTACAGCTTCCGCTCCCGCATGGACAAGAAGACGGCCGAGGGCCCGGTCTTCGCCAGCGCCAAGGACAGCACGGTTACCGACGTCAACGGCAAGACCTGGATCGACTTCAATTCCGGCCAGATGTGCTCGGCGCTGGGGCACAACCATCCGCATGTCGTCGCCGCGATCCGCGAGGCTTGCGACACGATGATCCACTCGCATTCCAGCCACTTCAACGTGAAGGAAATCCAGCTCGCGGCGAAGCTGGGCGAGCTCGTGCCGGACCCCCTGCAGAAGAGCCTCTTCGGCGAGAGTGGCGCTGATGCCAACGAGATGGCGATGATGATCGCCCGCAAATACACCGGCGGGCATGAGATCATGTCGCCGCATATCAGCTTCCACGGGCTCTCGGATTCCACGCGTTCCGTCACCTTCGCCGGCTGGCATTCCGGGCATGGTCAGCTTCCGGGCGGCAGCGTCGCGATGGTCGCGCCCTATTGCTACCGCTGCCCGCTGAAGCAGACCTTCCCGGGCTGCGAATATGCCTGCCTCAAAACCAGCTTCGAGCTGCTGGATGCGCAGAGCACCGGCCGCCCCGCCGCCGTCATCACCGAGCCCGTCTTCAGCGCCGGCGGCGTGGTCGAGCCGCCGCCGGGATGGCTGCGCGAGCTGAAGCGGATGTGCGAGGCGCGCGGCATGCTGCTGATCCTCGACGAGGAGCAGACCGGCCTCGGCAAGATGGGCTCCATGTTCGCCTTCGACGCGGAGGGCATCATCCCCGACATCATCACCGTCGCGAAGCACTTCGGCGGCGGCGTCGGCATCAGCGCCGTCATCACCACGGCCGCGATCGAGGAGAAGGTGGTCGCCGAGGGCTATGCCGCCACGCATTCCCACAGCAACGACCCGCTGATCTGCGCGGCCGGCACGGCCAGCCTCGAAGTCATCATCGAGGAGGACGTCCCCAGGAAGGCGCGTGAGATCGGCGCGCGCATCCGCGAGCATCTGGATGCCATGCAGCAGCGCTACGAGCTCATCGGCGATATCCGCGGCCGCGGGCAGCTCACCGGCATCGAGTTGGTGCAGGACCGCAACAGCAAGACGCCGGCGACCGAGGAAGGCCGCGAGATCGGCAAGCAATGCTTCGAGAAGGGGCTGATCTTCAGCCTCCGCCGCCAGGGTAGCGTGCTGCGTCTGGTGCCGCCCGCCACGACCACGCCGGACCAGATCGACCAGGCGATGGACATCCTGCGCGACGCTCTCGAAGCGGCGAGCGTGAAGCGCCGCCCGAACTGATCCGGCCTGCCAAGAAAACACCCCAGGGGAACGCACGACACCAACCTTTCTAACCGAGGAGAATGGCGATGCGTATCTTGCGATGGATGGGGTGCCTCATGGCCTCCGTGCTGGCGACGGCGGCCCCCGCCATGGCGCAAGGCAGCGCCACTCTGGATGCCGTGAAGGCGCGCGGCGCGGTGCGCTGCGGCGTCAGCACCGGCTTCCCAGGCTTCGCCGCACCGGACGGTCGCGGCGAGTGGCGCGGGCTGGACGTGGATGCCTGCCGCGCCGTCGCGGCTGCCGCGCTCGGCGATGCGACTAAGGTCCAGTACGTGCCGCTGACCGCCGTGCAGCGGCTGCCTTCGCTGACCAGCGGAGATGTCGACATGCTCGCGCGCAACACGACCTGGGCTCTCGGCCGCAACACCGCGCAGAGCATCAATTTCGTCGCGGTGAACTACTTCGACGGAACCGGCTTCATGGTGAAGCGCGCGGCGAACATCACCCGGCTCGAACAGCTCGCCGGCAGCACCATCTGCATTCAGCCAGGCACGGAGACGGGGCTCGCGGTGCAGGACGCCTTCCGCCGCCGCAACATCAGCTTCACGCCGCTCATGATCGAGCAGGTGGAGACGCTGGCGAACACCTATTTCGCCGGCCGCTGCGACGCCATCGCCAGCGACCAGACGCAGCTGGCCGGCATGCGCACGAGGGCGTCTAACGTGGCGGATCACGTGATCTTGCCGGAGCTCGTCTCCAAGGAGCCGCTCGCCGTCGCAGTGCGCTACGGGGACGATCGCTGGGCCAATATCGTGCGCTGGAGCATCTGGGCGATGATGGAGGCGGAGGAGCTGGGCCTGACCAGCGCCAATGTCGCCGCCGCGCAAGCCAGCACGGAACCGGCGGTGCAGCGCTTCGTCGGCCGCACCGGCGATCTCGGCGCGGGCATGGGGATCGACAATGCCTGGGCGGCGCGGATCGTGGCGCAGGTCGGCAATTATTCCGAGAGCTTCGAGCGGAACGTGACGCCGCTCGGCATTGCGCGCGGGCCGAACCGGCTGTGGCGGGATGGCGGGCTGCTGATCGCGCCGCCATTTCGATGATCGGGACGGGCTGACGAGCGCGGAAAATCCTGTCAAGGTTTCTCTATGGTCCAAGCCCCCTCCCACAGCATGTCCTCCACCAGCTGGGCGCCGCAGCGCCCGCCGGCCAGCGCGCCTCCGGTGCGCATCAACCTCTATTCCGACACGCAGACGCGTCCGACGCCTGCGATGAAGGAGGCGATGATGCGCGCCGAGGTGGGCGACGAGCAGCACGGCGACGACCCGACCGTTTGGGAGCTGTGCGATCGCATGGCGGCACTGACGGGCAAGGAGGCCGCGATTTTCCTGCCGTCTGGCACCATGTGCAACGTCATCGCCATCCTCACCAATTGCCAGAAGGGCGATGAGGTCGTGGCGCACGAGACCAGCCACATCCTTGGCAGCGAGGGCGGCACGCATGCCGCGCTGACGGGCGTGCAGATCATGGGCCTCAAGGGCGCGCGCGGCATGTTCACGCCGGACGACCTCCGCGCGGCGATCCGCCCCAAGACACGCTACACCCCGCCGCAGAAGATGCTCGAGATCGAGCAGACCGCGAATATCGGCGGCGGCGCGATCTGGTCGCTGCAGACGCTGAACGAGCTCACCGACATCGCGCACGAGCAGGGCTGGGCCACGCATATGGACGGCGCGCGGCTGATGAACGCCTGTGTCGGCGCCGGGATCGCGGCCTCCGACATGGTGGCCGGCTTCGACAGCGTCTGGCTCGACTTCACCAAGGGCCTGGGCGCGCCGCTGGGTGCCGTGCTCTGCGGTTCCAACGAGTTCATCGGTGACGCCTGGCGCTGGAAGCAGCGGCTCGGCGGCTCGATGCGCCAGGGCGGGATCGTCGCCGCCGCCTGCATCTATGCGCTCGACCACAATATCGAGCGGCTGGCGGAGGACCATGCCAATGCCAAGGCGCTGGCGCGCGGCCTCGCGCAGATCGAGGGCGTGGTGGTCGAGGACCCCGACACCAACCTGGTCTTCTTCGACATCAAGGCCACCGGCAAGTCGGTTCCGCAGCTGCAGGAAGCCCTCATGGCCCAGGGCATCATGGTCAGCGGCCTGGGTGGACGCGTGCGCGCGTGCCTGCATCTGGACGTGACGGCCGCGATGATCCCCGAGGCGGTTTCCGCCGTCCGCGAAGCGCTTGCCGCCGCCTGATCCACGGCGTCAGCGCCGGGGGGTCCAGGCCGACCTGACCGGCCGGAACGCCGAGGCGCTGGCCCGTGACACCTTGATCCGTGACGGCTGGACGGTGCTGGCCGAGCGGCTGCGTACGCCTGCCGGCGAACTCGATATCGTGGCGGAGAAGGCCGGGATGCTGGCCTTCGTAGAGGTGAAGGCCCGGCCTAGCCTGCGCGAAGCCGCCTTCTCGCTCACCGAACGTCAGCAACTCCGATTGATGGCCGCCGCCGAGATCTGGCTGGCGGCCAATCCCGGCCATGGAGCGGCCGGGATGCGCTTCGACGTGCTGCTCGTCGCGGCGGATGGCACGGTGAAGCGCATCACCGATGCGCTCCGGCAGGGCTAGCCTACCCCGTTCGCCTTCAGGAATTCCAGCATCCGCCGCCACCCGTCCTCGGCCGCCTCGCGCCGATAGCTGGGGCGGTAATCCGCGTGGAAGCCGTGCGGCGCGCCCGGATAGATCACGAGGGTGAAGGGCTTTCCGGCCGCCTGCATGGCGGTCTCGATCTGGCGCAGGCTCTCGACGGAAATGCCGGTATCGGCCTCGCCGTAGAGGCCGAGGATCGGGCATTTGATGTCGGGGACAATCTGCAGAATGGTTCGAGGCGTGATGGCGCTCGGCTGGCCTCCCACGGGGCCGTAAAAGGCCACGCCCGCCTTCAGCCGCGGATTCTGCGCGGAGTACTCCCACACGTTCCGCCCGCCGCGGCAGAAGCCGATGATGGCGAGCTTGTCCGCATTGCCGCCGTCCGAGGCGGCCCAGGCGCAGGTCGCATCGAGATCGCCGTTGAGTTCGTCATCCGGCTTGCGCATGGCGATGGCGGCCGCGGCCTGCTGGTTCTCGGCGTTCTTTGGGTCGCCCTGGCGCACGTAGTAGTCCGGCGCGACGGCCAGGTAGCCCTGCTTGGCCAGCCGCCGGCACACATCCTTGATGTATTCGTGGAGGCCGAAGATTTCCTGGCACACCACCACGATCGGCCAGTTGGAGCCGCTCGCCGGGCGCGCGCGGTAGCCGGGGATCGGGCGATCGGAGACGGGGATCATGATGTCGCCCGCGACCAGCCCATCGGTGTCGGTGGTGACGATGGTCTGGGCCATCACCGGCCCGGCGGCGAGGGTGTAGCCCGCCGCCACGCCGGCACCGGCGCCGCCGATGAAACTCCGCCGGCTCGGGCGCTCGAAGGGCAGCGGCGAGATCATCTCTTCCGCGGGCGGCAGGTCGGGGTGACTGGTCATGGCCGGAAAGTTCCTCTTCATCGACACGTCTTCGCTGCCCGAGGGCCGCAGGTTACCCGCCGTCACCGAATAGGCGGCACGTACATCAGCCCGCCGTGATTCCACAGGTTGTTCACCCCACGCTCCAGCCCGATCGGCGTACTCAGCCCCAGGTTCCGTTCGTAGATCTCGCCGTAATTCCCCAGCGCCTTGATGATGTTGTAGGCCCAGCGCCGGTCGAGCCCCATCATCGGCCCATGGTCGCCGGACTGGCCCAGCAGGCGGCGGATGGCGGGGATCTGGCTGTTCAGCATCTCGTCCACATTGGCCTGGGTGACGCCCAACTCCTCCGCCTCGACCAGCGCGTAGAAGGACCAGCGCACGATATCGAGCCACTGGTCGTCGCCATGCCGCACGGCCAGCGCGAGCGGTTCCTTGCTGATGCGCTCCTCCAGAACGACGTGCTCGGCCGGGTTGGACAGGGAGCTGCGGATGGCGGCGAGCTGGCTCGCATCGGTGGAGTAGGAATCGCAGCGGCCGGCGGCATAGGCGTTGCGCGCTTCGTCGGCGCGTTCGAAGACCACGGGGCGGTAGCGGATATTGTTGGCCCGCGCCCAGTCCGCGACATTGAGCTCGCTGGTGGAGCCGGCCGTCGCGCAGATCGCGGCGCCGTCGAGGTCGCGCGACGTCCGGATATTCGCCGAACGCCGCACCAGGAAGGACTGGCCGTCATAGAAGTTGATAGCGGCGAAGTTCAGCGCATTGGCGGTGTCGCGCGAGTGGGTCCAGGTGAAGGCGCTCGTCACGATGTCGACGGCGCCGGTCTGCACGATGGTCGGGCGCTGGCCGCCGGGGACCGGCACGAAGCGAACGCGGTTGGCGTCGCCGAAGACGGCGGCGGCGACAGCCCGGCAGCTATCAGGATCGAGGCCCCGATAGATGCCCTGGCTGTCGGGCGCGCCGAAGCCGGGGGTGCCGGGGCTCACCGCGCAATCGACGCTGCCCTTGGCGCGAACCGCGCTCAGCGTCGGCCCGGGCGCGACAGCCTGCGCGGCGGCGAGGCCGGGCAGCAGGAGCAGGGCGAAAGCCGGCAGGTATCGGAGCATCTGTGTGTCCTTGGGTGAGCGCGCGGGAGAGTTGAATCAGCCTGGCAAGAAGTCCGGCACCGAGAAATAACGCTCGCCCGTGTCGTAGTTGAAGCCGAGGACGCGCGCTCCAGCCGGCAGTTCCGGCAGTTTCTGGGCGATCGCCGCCAGTGCCGCGCCCGACGAAATGCCGACCAGCAGGCCCTCCTTGCTGGCGGAAAGCCGGGCGTATTCCTTGGCGTCGTCCGCCGTGACCTGGATGACGCCGTCCAGCAGGTCCATGTGCAGATTGGCCGGGATGAAGCCCGCGCCGATGCCCTGGATCGGGTGAGGCGAGGGGGCGCCGCCGGAAATGACGGGCGACGCCGTGGGCTCCACCGCGAAGACCTTCAGCCCCGGCCATTTCGCCTTCAGCACCTGCGCGCAGCCGGTGATGTGGCCGCCCGTGCCGACGCCGGTGATCAGCGCATCGAGGCCATCAGGAAAGTCAGCCAGGATCTCCAGCGCCGTGGTCCGCGCATGGACCGCGATATTGGCCGGGTTCTCGAACTGCTGCGGCATCCAGGCGCCCGGCGTGGCCGCCACCAGCTCCTCGGCGCGGGCGATGGCGCCCTTCATGCCCTTTTCGCGCGGCGTCAGGTCGAAGCTGGCGCCATAGGCCTGCATGAGCCGGCGCCGCTCGATCGACATGCTCTCGGGCATGACGAGCACGAGCTTGTAGCCCTTCACCGCCGCCGCGATCGCGAGTCCGATGCCGGTATTGCCCGAGGTCGGCTCGATGATCGTGCCGCCCGGCTTCAGGCTGCCATCGGCTTCCGCGGCCTCGATCATGGCGATGCCGATGCGGTCCTTGATGGAGCCGCCGGGATTTGACCGCTCCGACTTCACCCACACCTCAGCTGACGGGAAGAGGCGGGCGAGGCGGATGTGCGGCGTATTGCCGATGGTCTCAAGGACGCTCTGGGCCTTCATGCGGCTTCTCCCGTTGATGTCAGATGAGGGGCTTTGGCCCATCCCCGATCAGTTTAGCACGCGAAGGCCTTGGGCGAGGTCGGCAATCAAGTCGTTCACGTCTTCGAGGCCGATATGGACGCGCAGCATGGGGCCGCCGAGATCTTCCGAGCCCGCGGTGCGCGTGATAAAGCCCGAGGTGGGCAGCGCCAGGCTCTCGAAGCCGCCCCAGCTCGCGCCGATGCCGTAGTGCTGCAGCGCGTTCACGAAGCGGAACATGTCGCTTTGGTCGTATCGCTGATCGAGGATGACGCCGAACAGGCTGCACCCGCCCGTGAAGTCGCGCTTGAACAAGGCATGCTGCGGATGCGACGGCAGCGACGGATGCAGCACCCGCTTCACCTGCGGCTGCTGCTCCAGCCACTGCGCCACCTCGATGCTGGCGGCCTCCTGAGCCTTGAGGCGCATGGCCATGGTGCGCACGCCGCGCAGCGCCAGCCAGCAATCGTCGGGCGAGGCGTAGTGGCCCATGGAGGAGGAGGCCGCGCGGATGGTGCGGTAATCCTCCTCGGAATTGGTGGTGATGCTACCGAGCAGGATGTCGGAATGGCCGCCGACATACTTGGTCAGCGCCTGGATGGAGACGTCCACCCCATGCTCGAAGGGCTGGAAATTGTGGATGCCCCAGGTGTTGTCCATCAGCACCTTGCAGCCGCGCGCATGCGCGGCGCGGGCGAGGGCGGGGACATCCTGGATCTCGAAGGTGTGGGAGCCGGGGCTCTCGAGATAGACGACCTTCGTGTTGGGCTGGATCAGTGCGGCCATGCCGGCCTCGTCCACGCAGGGATCGTAGAACGTCGTCTCGATCCCCCAGTCCTTCATCAGGGTGGTGGCGAAGGTGCGGGCCGGCCCGTAGCAGCTGTCGGGCAGCAGGCAATGGTCGCCGTTCTTGAGGAAGGCCGTCAGCGGCACGGTCACGGCGGCGAGACCGGTACCGACGATGATGCAGCGCGTGCCGCCCTCGATATCGACGATCACGTCCTCAAGGGCGTAATGCGTCGGCCCGCCCTGGGTGCCGTAGGTCATGTAGCGCTCGAAGCGCTTGGACCCGCTGTCTCGCCGCGCCTCGGCATCGGGGTATAGGACCGTGGAGCCGCGATGCACGCCGGGGTTCACGAAGCCATGGACCTTCACGCCCGCCCGGCCGCCATGGCCCATGCGAGTGGCGAAGCCGAGCTTCTTCTCGTTGTCTTCAGGCATTACGCGGTGGCCTTCACGGTTTCGGGGCGGCTGGCCCATTCGGTCCAGGAGCCGTCATAGACGGCGGGTTCGGGCAGCCCGGCGCGCACAGCGCCGAGCGTGAGGATGCAGGCGGTGACGCCGGTGCCGCAGCTCGTCACCAGCGGTCGCGAGCCATCGGCGCCGGCAGCGGCGAAGCGGGCACGCAGCGCGTCGGGGGCGAGCATGGTTCCGTCGGCGGCGAAGAGCTCGTTGAAGGGGATGTTGGCGGCACCGGGCATATGCCCGGATGGCAGGCCGGGGCGCGGTTCCGGCGCGGTGCCCTTGAAGCGGCCGGCGGCGCGGGCATCGAGCACGAGCTTGTCGCCCTCGGCGAGGACGCGCTTCACATCGCCGATGCCGAGCACGCGGCCTGCGATGAAGTCGGCCACATAGCTGGCTGGTTCGGGCGCGGCGGGCGTGCCGGCCTCGACCGCGCGGCCTTCCTTCAGCCATTTCGGCAGGCCGCCATCGAGCACGGCGGCGTTACCATGGCCGAAGAGACGCATGAGCCACCAGCCACGGGCGGAGGATTGCAGCCCCTTCTGATCGTAGAAGACGATGCGGCTCGCATTGCTCACGCCGAGCTTGCCCATCAGCTTCTCAAAGCGCGCGGCGCTGGGAATCATGTGGGGCAGGGTGGCGTCGGGGTCGGCGACCTCGTCGATGTCGTAGAATCGCGCGCCGGGGATATGCGCCTCGGCGAACTTCGTCTTGCCGTCGAAGGGCTCGTTGGGCAGGTACTTCGTCGTGTCGAAGACAAGGAGGTCGGGCTCGCCCAGATGGGCGGCCAGCCACTCGGTGCTGACGAGGTCTTCCATGCTCACGCTTCTCCCAGAATGATGCTGATGCGGCGGTTTTGCCGCCCTTTGTTTTCCAGCTTGGACACTTCCACACGGCCGATCTCGCCGGTGCTGCGGACATGGGTACCGCCGCAGGGCTGCAGGTCAACCGGGGGCTCGCCGGCGCCGATCCGCACTAGGCGAATTCGCCCGCCGGTGCGGGGCGGCTGGACGGACATGGTGCGCACGAGGCCGGGATTGGCGTCCAGCTCCTCGGTGGTGATCCAGCTCTCGCTGATGGCGTGGTCGGCCGCGACCAGAGCGTTCAGCTGCTCGGTCAGCCATTCCTTGGCCGGCGGTTCCGCGAGATCGAAATCCAGCCGTGACTTCTCGGCGCCGACCTGCCCACCCGTCACGCCCGCACCGGGGATCAGGCTGCACAGCAGGTGCATCGCCGTGTGCATACGCATGTGGCGATAGCGGCGCTCCCAGTCGAGGCTGATCGTGACCTCCGAACCGACTTCGGGCAGCTCGGCGCCCTCGGGCAAGCGGTGGAGGATAGCCTCGCCCTCGCCCTTGATCGCCTCCAGGATCGCGGCCGCCGCGCCTTCCCAGCGCATGGTGCCGGAATCGCCAGGCTGGCCGCCCGCGCGCGCGTAGAAATTCGAGCGGTCGAGCACGACACCGGCGGCATCGGCGGAGACGACGTGCGCGGTGGTCTCGCGCAGGTAGGAGTCGGCCCGGTAGAGGACTTCGGTCATTCCTGATTCCATTCGGTGCGCAGCCGCAGGCGGTTCTGCCGCAGCCAGTAGAGGCTGAGCGCGCAGGTGGCATTGCGGATGGCGTTGCTGTCCAGCATCGCGAAGGCCTTCTCGGCCGGCATGATGAGGAGCCTGATGTCCTCGCCCTCATCGGCAAGGCCGTGGGTCACGGCGGCGGATTCCGGCAGCCGCGTGCGGCCGCAATGGAGGAACATCACCTCGTCGCAACCGCCCTGCATGAGCATGTATTGGCCGATGCTCTCGACCAGATCGGGCGTGAGCGCGGCTTCTTCCGTCGTCTCCCGCCGCGCGGCCTCCTCGGGATCCTCGCCCTCTTCCAGCAGCCCGGCCACGCATTCCGTGTGGACCGGCGGCAGCCCCGCCGCATGGGCCGGCAGGCGGAACTGCTCGATCAAGGCGACGCGGTCGGTCCAGGGGTCGTAGGGCAGCATGGCGACGCCGCGCCCGCGGCGCCACAGCTCCCAGGTGAGTACGGGCGAGCGTGCGCCGTCGAAGCGTTCATAGCTGAAACGCACTCGCTGCAACGGGAATCGCCCGCTCCAGACCAGCTCGTCGGCTTGGATCTCGAGGCCGGGGAACGGCGGGATCGGCGGTGCCTTTGGTGGTCTTGCGCTCATGCGCGGGGACCGTAACCGCACGTCCCGCGCCCGTCCATGAGCCGGCAGCGGCAAACTGGGCAACTTGTTCCCGCCGCAGTCGCAGGGCACTTTGCGGCGATGTCCGCTGACCTCAAGGCCCGCCTGGCGAATCCGCGCTGGATCATCGCGCTTCTGCTGCTGCCCCTGCTCGTGGCCGGCATGCGCTGGGCGTCGTTCCTGCCCTCGGTGATCGACTGGGACGAAAGCCTCTACATCCTCCAGGCGCGGGAGTGGCTGCGCGGCAACTGGCCGCTATCGGGCGTGTGGGACATGCATCCGGTCGGCGCGCCCGCCGCCATCGCCGCCGCCTTCGTGATCGCGGGTGAGAGCCTGCAGACGGTGCGGTTGCTCGGCACGTTCTGCGTCACGGCGACCGGCTTCGCGTTGATCGCGCTGGTGCGGGTGGTGGGCGCACCGCGCAGCCTCGGCTATGCGGCGGCGCTGCTCTATGCGGCGCACAGCCTGCTGCTGGGGGGGCTCGCCTCCAATACGGAGATCATCTTCGCGCCGCTCGTCGTTTCCGCCCTGGCCCTGGCGCTGGCGGCGGACGGCCCCCCATGGCCCCGCCTGATCGGCATGGGCCTGCTGGTCGGCCTGGCCCTCGTCATCAAGCAGGTGGTGGCGCCCGAGGGCTGCCTGATCTTTCTCATCTTCGCCTGGTCCTTTCTCCGGACGCGCAAGTGGGTGCCGCTGCTGCGCTACGCCGGCGCCTATGCCCTACTCTGCGTCGGGCCTACGCTTCTGGTGGCCGGCATCTACGCGTTGCGCGGCGAGTTCGGTATCTGGTACGAGAGCACCGTCCTGGCGCCGATCCACTATGCGGCGGGCCGTATCCCGATCGAGCAGATGCTCTGGCGTATCACCCTGGCTGCACTGGCGCTGCGCTGGCTGCTGGCGCTGACCCTGCCGGCGCTGCTGCTCACCTGGCGCGACACAGTGCTGCGCCGCCTGACGCTGCTCGGCGGGATGTGGCTGCTCGCGGCGGCGCTGGCGGTGGCCGGGCCAGGCTTTTTCTTCCCGCACTACTTCCTGATCTCGATCCCGCCGCTGGCCTTGCTCGCGGCAACCGGCGCCTATGCCTTCACGCGCTTCGTGGCGGGACATCGCGGGCGGCTGCTGCTGGCCGTCTTTGTCGCCTCCATTGCCGGCGATATGATGGCGACCGACCTCATGCCGCGCCTCAGCCGGGGCTTCGCCATGGGCAGCCCGGATACACCGCGCCGCATGGCCGCCCTGATGAACGACGAGTTGCGCCCGGGCGACACCATCTTCGTCCCCAACTACCAGCCCGTGGTCTATTTCCTGACCAATGCGGCGCTACCCACGCGCTTCCCGTTCCCGGTCCATCTCACCGGCAACTTCGCCAACCTGGCGGGCGTGGACACCGATGCCGAGGTGGCACGCATCCTCGCCTCCCGGCCCCGCTTCATCGTGCTCGATCGCGGCGAGTGGTTCGCCATGCGGCCTTCGGCCATGTCGATGCTCACGGAGGCGCTGGACGAAGGCTATGAGCTGGCCGCGAGCTTCGTGGAGGAGCGCGGCTCCGTCGAACTGTGGCGCAGGGTGGAAGCCGAATGATTGAGGATGTTCTGTTTGTCGTGTCGAAAGTGTTCTGGCTGTTCGTGCGGCCGAACACCCTCGCGCTGTTTCTCGCCTGCCTGGGCGGCGTGGCACTGATCTTCCGGCGGCGCTGGGGCCGGGTTCCGTTGGTGCTGGGGCTGGGCTGGTTCCTTCTGGTGCTCCTCACGCCGCTCGCCGCGTGGATCACCCTTCCGCTGGAGGACCGCTTTGCCCGCCCCGCCGAGATGGAGCACGTCGACGGCGTCGTGGTTCTCGGCGGTGCGGTGGAGCAACTGCTTTCAGAACGCCGGGGCATCGTCTCCTTGAACGGCGCCGCCGAGCGCATGACTGAGGCCGTGGCCCTTTCGCGGCGGTTCCCCGAAGCGCGGATCGTCTTCAGCGGCGGCCAAGGCACCGTCATCACCGGTGAGGAGACCGAGGCCGACGTGGCGCGCCAACTCTGGGCGTCGCTCGGGCTGGAAGGCCCGCGCGTCATCTTGGAGAGCCAGTCGCGCAACACCTGGGAAAACGCCACGCTCTCCCTCATCGCGGCGCGGCCGCAGCCCGGCGAGCGCTGGCTGCTGGTGACCTCCGCGAGCCACATGCCGCGTTCGGTCGGCAGCTTCCGCCGCGCGGGGTGGGAGGTGACGCCCTGGCCGGTGAACTATTCGACCTCTCCGGGCGGAACAGGGTGGTTCGACCCGCCGCTCTCGTTCCGGTTGGGACAGGCGGAATGGGCGATCCGGGAGTATGTCGGGCTGGTCGTGTACCGGCTGTTGGGCAGGACGAGCGCGGTATTCCCCGCGCCCTAAGCATTTCGACAAGGAGGGCGCGGCATGGGTCCCATGAACATCGTCGTATCGGCTTTGATCGCGGTACTGCTGACGACAAACCTCGCGGTCGCGCAGACCCCTGTCACGGAGCGGCTGGCCGGCGAGGTCCTGTTCGGCGGCGCGACCCTGGTCGATCCGCCGCCCGGCGAGGCGGCCGGCACGCACGCCTATCTGACGATCACGGGCGCGGCCGCGCGGCGGATGTTCAACGCCATGTCCGGCCCGATCCGCGGCGATTCCTGCCAGGCGGGCTGGCGGACGAAGCGCGCGGGGAGCCTGACCTGTTCGCTGGGCCGCCGCGCTTCCGAGGCGCAATGCGATCTCGCGGTGCTGCTCGCACGCGGCGAACTCGCGCCGGGGCGGCCGTGCTGAGAGTGCAGATTCAATCCCCCCTGCTGGACCGTTTACCTTCGTTCAGGGGCAGCAATGCTCATAGGTCCGCGAAACTACAGGTCCCGTCGCATGATCGTGACCGGCCGGTTGTTGTCGATCGCCTCCTCAATGGGATACCAGCCCAGCTTCGCGTAAAGCCCCTGCGCGTCGTTCGTATAGAGGTACAGCGAGCGATACCCCGCCTGCCGCGCCGCATCTTCTACCGCTGCGACGAGGCGCTGCGCGCAGCCCTGTCCCCGAGCCTCGGGCATGACATAGACGCCGGCGAGCCAGGGGCCGATGTCCTGGCGCAGTTCCAGATCGGCGGCGACGAGGCTGGCCGTGCCGCAAGGGACGTCCCCGGCGAGCAGCACGAAAGATTGCGGCGTGCCGATCTCGGCCGTCGCTTCGGCGATGATCTCGCGCACCTCTTCGAGGGAGTGGCCGTTCGGATGCCAAAAGGCGTCCCACAGCCAATTCGCCACAAGATTTCCGAGGTCCGGCCTTTCGGCGATGGAGACGATTTGCCAAGGCTCGCGATTCACAGGGTCAGGATCCGCTCCGGATCGGCGCGGCCGGTGGCGAGGTCGAGCAGGCCGCGGAGGTTGCCCCGGAAGCGCCCCCAGCGGTCGACGTCCGGCTCCGGCTTCAGCGAGCGCAGCAGGTTGATCAGGCAATGCCGGGCGGCGGAGGGAATGGCATGGCTCCAGGGAAAGCTGCCCTTGCGGGCCAGGTAGATCGGATTCACCACCTGAGAATAGCCCAGCCGCAGCCCGGGCACACGACCCTGCTTCACGCCCAGATGCACGCCGCGCGCCCCGGCCAGTCGCAAGATGGTGCCGTAGGGCAGCAGGCGGCGGGTGAGGTCGATATCCTCATACCACCCATAGAGCGGCAGCTTCTCGTCGAAGCGCAGCGCGTGCTCGCGGACGGGTGCGAGGCGCAACGCCATGTTGCAGCCGTAGCCGTTGAAGTGCGGGACGGTGGCTAGCAGATCCTGCGGCGGCACGTCGGTGGCGAGGATTTCACGCGCTTCCTCGGGCGTGATGCCCGGCCCCTTCGCGCCGTCCGCGATAACGGTGCCGGTTGCCACCACGCAATCGGGCTGCGCGCGCAGAACGCCCTCCAGCGCCTCCAGCCACCGCGGCGCCGCGATGAAGTCGTCATCGAGGAACAGCACGGCATCGCAGTCGCCGATGGCATCGAGGATACGGTTGCGCTGGCGCGGCAGGCCGGCCTGGGCGGTGAGGAATTCGACACCCGGAAAACGCAGCGGCAGGCCGGTGACGTCACTCTCGGTGACGTGGCAAACCAGGATGCGATCCGGCACGTGCGTCTGAAGGTCCAGCTCCTGCAGGACCTCGGCAAGAATATTCGGACGGCTGCGCGTGGCGATGCCGATCGCGATTCTCATGCGACGGGTTCCAGCGGCGCAGGGTGGGGTAGGGTGCGTGCTTCGGTGGACCGGAACCCGGACAGGCGTCCACGCAAGGTGGCGAGGTAATAGCGCGCATTCAGCAGGCGCCCCCGCAGCAGCGCGAGGCCGGCACCCGCGAGCGGACGGTACAGGAACGGCAGCCAAACGCCGGCTGGCACGCTATGCCGGCGCAGGGCAAAGCCGAGCCCGAGGCCATAGCGCTCCGCCCGCGCCACCGCCTCGGGCGTGAGGCGCTTGTCGGGATGGACGATGCGCAGTTCCGGCGCGTAGCGCGCGGCCTCGCCCATGGCCATGGCGCGGCAGACGAGGTCGTTCCCCTCGGCCGAACCAAAGCGCGCGCCAGGCCCCATCGCCTCGTCGAAGCCGCCGAGCGCCAAGGCCAGATCACGGCGGAGCCAAAGGTTGAACTCGATCGCGCTGGTCCAGACGTTACGCAGCGTAATGGGGCCGGCCGTGTCGTTCCAACGGCCCGATCCAAGCCCGCCCTCCGGCTTGGCCGCCGGGCCGGTGAGGATGCCAAGGTGGGGATCCGCATCGAAGGCGGCGCGCACCTGGCCAAGCACGCCCGCCGGAAACACGCAGTCGTCATCGGGAAATCCGACCAGATCGCCCCGTGAATGCCGCAGCCCGAGGTTGCGCCCTGCATTGGCATGCGCGCGCTCGCTGCGCAGGTGCCGCAGCGCCATGCGCGGTCCATATTCCGCCACGAGCGGCGCTAGCCGGCCATCCTCATTCTGATCCACCAGCAGCACTTCGAAATTGGCGCTGAAATCGGCCAGCAGGCTGTCGAACAGCGCGGCTATCTCCGCTACGCGGCCCTTGGTGGAGACGATGAGCGAGATCATCGCGCGACCACCTCAAGCAGCTTGCGCCGGAACTCCGCGATGCTGAACTGCTGCGCCTGTGCATGGCAGGCTTCCGGCGTGAATTCTGCCTCGCGCGCCACGAAGGCGCGGACGGCGGCGACGATGGCATCGGCGCTCTGTTCCTCGAAGAATAGACCCGTCGTCCCCTCGGCCACGATGTCGCGCGCGCCGCCACGGCCATAGACGATGAGCGGCGTGCCGCAGGCCTGCGCCTCGACCATGGCGATTCCGAAATCCTCCTCCGCCGCGAAGACGAAGGCGCGCGCGCCCTGCAGCAGCGAGACCAGCTCCGCCTGCGGCACGCGTCCGCGCACATCGATATTCGGAGCGCCCTGCGCGGCATCGGTCACGAGCGATGCCGAGGGGCCATCACCGGCTACTATGAGGTTGAGTTCCGGCATACGGCGGAACGCCTCCGCCACCAACTCCACCCGCTTGTAGGGAACCTGCCGCGAGGCCACGAGGAAGTGCTTGCGCGGCGCGGTGCTCAGCGGAAAACCCGCGATATCGACGGGGGGATGCAACACCTCCGCCTCGCGCCGCCACACCTTGCGGATGCGCTCCACGATATAGCTCGAATTGCCCAGGATCACGTCCGGCCGTGCCGAGCTCAGCTGGTCCCAGCCGCGCAGGCGGTGCAGCAGCCAGCGCGTGTAGAGGCCCTTCAGCCCGCGCGTGAGTCCGGCCTGCCGGAGATACTGGCCTTGAAGGTCCCAGGCATAGCGCATCGGGCTGTGCACGTAGCTGACGTGCAGCGTGCCTGGCCCGGTGATCACGCCCTTCGCCACGGCGTGCGACGACGACAGCACGAGGTCATAGCCCTGCAGGTCGAACTGCTCGATCGCCAGCGGCATGAGCTGGAGGTAGTTGCGGAACATCTTTCGCGCGAAGGGCAGGCGCTGGATGAAGCTGGTGCGGGGCACCTTGCCGGCCAGGAATCCGCGCTGACCGTTGGGCAGGAAATCGCACAGCGCGTAGAGATCGGCCTCCGGAAAGCAGGCGAGCATCTGCTCCACCACGCGCTCGGAGCCGGCATAGCCGTCCAGCCATTCGTGGATGATGGCGATCTTCATTGCGGCAGGAATCCCAATAGCCGGCGCGCGGCCGCGTCCCACGAAAAACCGGCGGTTCGCTGGCGTCCGGCGGCGATGATGGTCTCGCGCAGGTGCGTGTCATCCGCGAGGCGCGCCACGCAGTCGCCGAGGCTTTCCGGCGAGGGGGCATCGAACCACAGAGCAGCGTCGCCGCAGACTTCGGCCACGGCACCCGCGCGGCTCGCAACGACCGGGCAGCCGCACCACATGGCCTCGACGGGAGGCAGGCCGAAGCCTTCGTAGCGCGATGGAAAGACGAGGCAGAGCGCGGATTCGTAGAGCGCACGCAGCTCCGCGTCGGTCACGCGGCCGAGCGCACGGACATTCGCCTCGCTCGTCGTATTGCCGTCGCTGCGGAAGACCGACGCATCCTTCGCTCCCGCCACAGCCAGTACCAGGCCGCGCGCTGCGAGTGCGCCGATCGCATGCTGCAACGCCGCCAGATTCTTGTGCGCCGCTCCGGTCCCGATCACCAGCGCGAATCCGCCCGGCTTCAGCCCGTGCCGTTCCAGCAGCGACGGATCGGCGGGTTCGCGCAGGATGTGCTCGCCGCCTTCCAGCGTGACGCGGGCGCCGGACACGCCGAGATTCGCCTCGATCCGCCCCGCTGAGAATTCGGAGACCGATAGGATTTTCGCGCCCCGGAACACCAGCCCGCGTTGCAACCCGCGATACCAGCTGCGGAACTTCCAGCCGTAGCTCTCCGGCGTGTCGAAGACCCCGGCGTCGTGGATCACCACGGCCTGGTTGCGGCCCACCAGCAGCGGCCCGGTATTGCCGAGATTCAGCAGGAAATCGCCCGACAAAGCGCGCGGCAGATCGAGCTGCTCCCAAAGCTGCCCCGTCCGAGTGCCGACGATGCGGGGTGCGAGAAACGGGAACGCCTCCAACCCCTCCGCCCCCGGCGGCGCCAGCAGCCGGATCGGCGGCGCATCACCGGCCGCGACCAGCGCATCCAGCGCCCGCGCCATCTCGCGCGCATAGCGCTGCACGCCCGTGAGGCTCTGGGTCAGGAATCGGCCGTTCAGTACGATCATGCGGTTCCCGATTGCAGTATCTGCCTTGCCTGCCAGGGCCGCCGCAGCAGAGGCTTGAGCGCGGTCCGCTCCGCCGGTGTCAGAACCCGCAGCGTGGCGAGAACCACGGCGAGGAAGCCGGGCAGGGCGGTCGCCATGGCCCAGCGCCAGTCCGGCGTCGCGACCGTCGCCGCCAGCGCTATTCCGGCCAGGATCAGCGGCAGGACGAGTTGCCGGGTGCTCTCCCGCGCCGCCGGATAGAGCCGCCCCGCGAGCCACAGCTTGCCGGCGCAGTCCACGACCGCGCGCACGGCCCAGGCGAAGGCCGCGCCCTTGATGCCGAAGAGCCACAGCATCAGCGCCGAGCAAGGCAGGAACACCACGACCTGCGCGAGGATGAGCTTGGCCGTCGCATCCGGCCGGCCCATCGCATCCAGCAGCGCGTTGGGCGCGAAGGAGATGCAGGAGAAGAAAATGCCGGCCGCCAGCATCCGCAGCACCATGCCGCCGCCCGCCGCGAAATCCGCACCGAGCCAAAGCCGCAGCGCGAAATCGCCTACGCCTGCCAGCACGAGGCAGGGCGGAAGGGTCAGCAGCACCATGAGCATCGCCCCGCGCCGCAGTAGCCCCGAGGTCACGCCCGGCAGGGTGCGGAAGGCCGAGGCCATGGCCGGCAGCAGCGCCTGGGCGATCGCGATGGGCATGATCCACATCCGCAGCACGAGATCGAGCGGCGTCGCGTAATAAGCGACGGCGGCGAGCGTCAGCATCGACCCGATCAGGAAGCGGTCCGCGTAGAGCAGCGCCTGGTTGAGGATGGAGGCGACGGTCATCCATCCGCCGATTCGCAGCAGCGGCAGCACCATCGCCGGACTGCCCACCGAAAGCCGGGGCAGCAGGGGCCGTGCGAGCCAAAGGTAAGAAAGCGTGTTCGCCAGCCGGCAGGCCACCAGCACCAGCATCACGCCGACCAGGCTGTGCCAGACCAGCAGCAGCAGCACGGGACCGATATAGTACATCGCTGCCACCGGGATCGTCACGAGATTGGCCGCGGCGAATTTCTGATGCGCCGCCAGCACGCCCCAGAGGGCCGCGTTCAGCACGATCAGCGGTGCGGCGCAGGCCAGGATTCGGAAGGCGATCAGCGCTTCTTCCTGCAATTCCGGAGGGACGTTGAGCGCGCTGCGCATCAGCCAGGGCAGGATCGCCCAGAAGACTACGGCGCCGAGTGCCGCGAACCCGCCCAGCGCCACCATGGCCGTGCCGACCAGCCTTCCGGCCTCGGCATCCTCTCCATCGGCCATGCGTTCGGAAAGGCCACGGGTGAGCGCGGGGCCGATGCCGAGATCGAAGATTCCGAAAACCCCCACCAGCGCAAGCGCCAGGGTGAAGAGGCCCCACCGCTCCAGCCCCATCTGATGGACCAGGAGCGGGGTGAGCACGAGGGCCAGGAGCAGTGGCAGTCCCCGGCCCAAGGCATTCCACAGCATGCCCGAAATGAGGCGGCGCGCACCGGCGCGATCCTCGGCGGTGTCAGTCATGATAAGATTCCGCGCCCCAATCCTGATGGAGCTTCGGTGCCGAACTTAGCTCAGCAGGCGCCGCGACGCGACAGCACGGCCAGGGGCGTGCGCAGCAGGATCGAGATGTCCTGCCAGATCGAGGGGCGCGACACATAGGCAACATCGAGCGCCACGCGCTGGGCGTAGCTGGTGTCCGAGCGGCCGGAGACCTGCCACAGGCCGGTGATGCCCGGGCGCACGCTCATGTAATGGGCCGCGGCCGCGCCGTAGAAGCGGTCGAGCTCGGCCTGGATCACCGGGCGGGGGCCCACCAGGCTCATCTCGCCGACGAGCACGTTGATCAGCTGTGGCAGCTCGTCGAGCGAGGTTGCGCGGAGGAAGCGGCCGACCCGGGTTACGCGCGGGTCGTTCTTCAGCTTGTGGGTGGCTTCCCATTCGACGAGGGCGGCGGGGTCGCTGGCCAGCAGGGCCTCGAGGCGAGCCTGGCTGTCCACGACCATCGAGCGGAACTTCAGGCAGCCGAAGTCGCGGCCGCTGCGGCCGATGCGGCGATGACCGAAGAAGGCCGCGCCCCCGTCGGCGCGGACGAGAAGGATGAGGAACAAAAGGGCGGGCGCCAGGATCAGCAGCAGGGAGCCCGCGCCCAGGATATCCATCGCGCGCTTGAGGCTGGGCTGCATTCCCTCACGCCATTGAGCGTGCGGGGGGGCCAGCATGATTCGCGGAGCACGGTATTCGCCACCCACCCGCGTCTCGCGGAGGATGACTTCACGCTGCAGGGACGTAAACGCGTCCAACCCGGGCATCGGAGCCTCATTCACGGTTTCGGCGCGAAATGCACCTCCACCGATCTGGTCGCGGCGCGAAGGCGGGTTATCCACCTCCGGGCCACGGGAAGGTTTTGCACCCCATCGCGGGCGGCAATTGGACCCGGTTGAGGCAGGAATGTGGCAGCGCAGCAAATATCGCCCTTGCCGCCGGGGTCGCCGGATGGCACCGGGAGCTCCCTTGCCCCGGAGGCCGCGTTGTCCCGTCTCGCCTACGTTGCCTCATGTCTTCTGGGAGGCTTGATGGCGATCCAGTTGTTCGGGTTGGATTTCATCTGGCCACGGACAGGGTTGGATTGGCGGCCGGTCGGCGATGCAGCACAGCATGCGATCGCCCAAAGGCACTTCCTTGCCGATGCCTGGCGCTGGCCGCCCCTCGAAGTCGGGACTCTGCGAAATGTGAACCTTGCATTTCTTGATGGCATTCCGGCGCTGGCCCTTCCACTCAGGGTTGTCGCCCCGTGGCTGCCTAAGGGGTTCCATGGCGTCGGGATTTTCTATGCTTTGGCCTGGGTGTTGCAGCCGGTCGCAGCGGTCTGGGCGCTGCGCGGCGCGGGGGTGCGGCGATTGTTGCCAGGTCTTGCGGTGGCGCTGATGGCGAGTGCGATGCCCGCCTTCATCATGCGCTACGGCCATGCCGCGCTTTGCGGACATTTCGTGATCCTGGTCTCGCTCGGCCTGTATTTCCGGATGCTGGAGAATGCGCGCTGGTGGTGGATCGGCATCCCGCTCTGGCAGGCGGTTGCGTTGCTCGTCCACCCCTATCTCGCCCTGATGTCGCTAGCGCTGCTGGCCGCGGCGCCGCTGACGCTCATGCTGCGCGGGAACCGCTTCCTGCTCTCTGGAATCGGCGCGGCCTGCGCGCTTCTGGCCATGGTCGGCGTCATGGCGGCCTTCGGCTATTTCGGCGCCTCGGGCGATGGCGGCTACGGGCAATACGCGCTGAACCTTCTCTCGCCCTTCTGGCCGTTCCGCTCGCTCTTCCTGGGAGGCTTGGTCACAACCGAGGTGGATGCCACGGGACATGGTGGATGGGAGGGCTACAACTGGCTCGGGCTCGGGCTTTGGGCCGCGCTTCTGGCGGCCTTCTGCCTCGCGCGAGCACAGATTCTTCCAGGATTGCGGGCCCATGCCGGGCTGGTCCTGGCGCTGCTGGGCCTGACGGCCATCGCGGTTTCCTTCCGAATCGGGCTCGGCGGCAGCGTTCTGCTCGACCTTGGCCCCGCGCCGGGCTTTCTGGAGCAGTTCCGCGCCTCCGGCCGGTTCTTCTGGCCCGTTGCCTATGCGCTGATGATCGGCGCTGCCGTATTGCTCGCGCAGAGCCGGCGCGGTGCCATCATCCTTGCCGCCTGCGCCGTGCTGCAATTCGCCGATTCCGCGCCGATGCGCGCTTCCCTCCAGGCCTGGGCCCATGCCCGCGCCCCCTGGACGGTCGAGGCCGATACCCTCCGTCCGATGTTCCGCGATGCTCGGCAGGTCACCTTCCTGCCGTCCTGGCCCTGCATGGCGCATGAGGACGATGCCGCGCGAACTCGCACGCTGGAACTGCTGCTGCTGGCCAGCGAAACGCCGCGCCCCGTGAACACGATGTATGCGGCCCGCTGGCGCACGCCGCCGCGCTGCACGGATGCGGAAGTCGCGGTCTCGCCGCTTTCGCCCGGGGAGTTGCGGGTGGGGCTGCCGCAGGCGGGCCTTTCCGGCTCAGCCTGCTCGGCGGTGGGCGATTTGACTGTCTGCCGATGAGGGGATGTGCCGCTCGACCAGGTAGAGCGGCCTACCCTTCGTCTCGTTGAAGATGCGCCCCAGGTATTCGCCGATGATGCCGAGCGTCATTAGCTGCACGCCGCCAAGGAGCAGAACCACCGCCATCAGGCTCGGATAGCCGGCCGTCGGGTTGCCGAAGAAGATGGTCCGCACGACCAGCTGGAGCAGGTAGATCCCCGCGAAGAAGGCCGTCGCCAGCCCGAGATAGGTCGCGATCTTCAGCGGCCCGACGGTGAAGCTGGTAATGCCCTCCAGCGATAGGTTCCACAGCTTCCAGTAGTTCCACTTGGTCTCGCCGGCGGCGCGCGGCGCGCGCTCGTAGGGCACCGCGATCGACGGAAAGCCCACCCAGGCGAAAAGCCCCTTCATGAAGCGGTGCTGCTCGCGCAGTTGCAGCAGCGCGTCCAGCGACCGGCGGGACATGAAGCGGAAATCGCCGGTGTCCTGCGGCAGCGAAACCTTCCCGCCCAGCCGCTGCATCACGCGATAGAACATCGAGGCGGTGGTGCGCTTGAGGAAGCCTTCGCCATGCCGCGCGCTGCGCTGAGCATAGGCGATGTCGTAGCCTTGCCGCGAGGCTGCGACCAGGGCCGGAATCACCTCCGGCGGGTCCTGGAGATCGGCGTCGATCGCCACCACGCCTTCGTCACCGCGGGCGTGGTCCAGCCCCGCGGTCAGCGCAATTTCCTTGCCGAAATTGCGCGATAGATTCACCAGCGCGACCCGCGAATCCGCTCGTGCCAGCCCGGTCATCACGGCCATGGTCGTGTCGTGCGAGCCGTCGTTTACGTAGACGACCTCCCAGGGCAGTCCCATCGCCTCCATCACCGGCACCAAGCGGGCATGGAATTCGGGCAGCACCTCCTGCTCAT
>JAQGHY010000292.1 GCA_028291455.1 Rubritepida sp.
CGTAAACACCGGCCAGCCGCTCGGCAGGCCGCTGCCGAGCGTGGCCTCGGGCGGCCCCTCGATCGTCGCGCTGCGGACCGGCCGCCCGGCCTTCGCCCCGCCCGTCTACATGGCGGAGATCGACCGCTCCCTCGCCGTCGTCGCCGTGCCGGTCATGCGGGGCGGCGAGGTGCGCGGGGCGCTGGCCATGCCGCTCGCGACCGGCCGGCTGGCGCAGCCGCTCATGCCGGCACCGGGCGCGCTGGGATCCGTGGCCTTCATTCTGGGCCCCGCAAGCCGGCTGGTCGCCCGCCAGCCTGATCCCGATCTTATCCTTGCCCGCACCGGACCGGAGTGGATTTCGGCGGCGATCGGCGACCGCGCCCGGGGCATCCTGCGAGGGGAAGGGCTGGACGGGGAACCGGCGGTGCTGGCCTTCCAGCGGCTGGCGATCAGCAACTGGGTGGTGGTGGTCAGCGCCAGCGCGGCGGAGGAACGGGCGGCCTGGCTGCCCGCGATCCTCTGGCGCGCCGGAATCGCCTCGCTCCTGCTGGGGTTTGCGCTCCTGTCGGGGCTCTGGCTGATCCGGCGATTGCTGCGGCCCCTCGATGGCCTGATCGACGGCGTGGCCGACCTGCCGCGAACCGGCGCACGGGTCGCGGAGTTCGAGGCGCTGACCGCGGCGGTGATGGCCGCGCAGACCGCTCCCCGACGCGAGGCGGAGGCGGCACGGCGCGCGGCCGAAGAGAACCTCGTGCTGGCGCGGGAGGCGGAGAATGAGCGCCGTCTGCTCAAATCGGTGGTGCAGTCGGTCCCGGAGGCGATCTTCGTGAAAAACACGGAGATGCGCTACGTGCTGGTCAATCGCGCCGCCGCCGGCGCCTTCGGTCGGAGCGAGGACGAGGTTCTCGGCCGCACCGACGCCGAGCTGACCAACCCCGAGGTCGCCCGCGAATTCGAGCTGACCGACCGTGCGATGATGAACACCGGCATCACCCAGGAATATGAGAACCGCGTCATGCTGCCTGGCCATGAGGGCGAGGCGCGGACCTATCTGACCGTGAAGGGCCCATGGCGGGATTCCTCAGGCCGCATCGCTGGGCTGGTCAGTGTCGCGCGCGACGTGACGCTGCGCCGCGCGACCGAGGAGCGTTTGCGCGCGGCCGAGGAATCGATGCGCCGGATCGCTCGGGCGGACAGCCTGGCGGCCATGGGCGTGGGTGTGGCGCATGAGCTGAACCAGCCTCTGACGGCGGTGGCGAACTTCCTCCGCGCCGGCGCACGCTGGCTGCAGGACGACAATCCCGATCCCTCGCGCATCGCCGCCGCGCGCGAAGCGATGCAGGAAGCGGCGGCCCAGGCGCTGCGCGCGGGCGAGATCGTGCGCCGCCTGCGCGACTTCATCGGCCGCGGCGAGACCGAGCAGAAGCTCGTCTCGCTTGGTCCCCTGGTGGCCGACGGCGTGGCGCTGACCTGTGCCGCGCGGGGCGAGGAGAGCCTGCCCATCGCGCTGGACCTGGCGATTTCCGGCTGTATCGTGATGGCCGACGAGGTGCAGCTGCAGCAGGTCTTCGTGAACCTGCTGCGCAATGCCATCGAGGCGACCGAGGATCAGGAGGAGCGCGGCCTCGCGGTCACGCTGCGGCGGGAGGATGGCAGGGCGGTGCTGCGCTTCGCCGATGCCGGGCCTGGCCTGCCGCCCGAGGTCAAGGAGCGGCTTTTCGAACCTTTCGTCTCGACCAAGGAGAGTGGAATGGGCATCGGCCTCGCCATCTGCCGCGCCATCGTGGAGGCCCATGCCGGGCGCATCCAGGCCCAGACGCGCGAGGGCGGCGGCACGGTCATCCGTATCGACCTGCCGCTGGCCCGAGCGGAGGCTCAAATCTGATGAACCAGGTCTAATGGAGCGGGTCGTTCATGTCGTGGATGACGACACGGCCGTCCGCCGTTCGCTGGCCATGCTGCTGCGTTCCGCCGCGCATACGGTCGAGACCTATGTGAGCGCCGAAGCGCTTCTGGAGGCGGCGCAGATGCCGGGCGGGCTCGCACAGGGCTGCATCGTCCTCGATGTGCGCATGCCGGGCATGGACGGTCTCTCGCTGATGGACGTGCTGTCGCGGCGGGATATCGGATTGCCGGTGGTGGTCGTGACGGGCCACGGCGACATTGCGCTGGCGGTGCGGGCGATGCGCGCGGGCGCGTTGGATTTCGTGGAGAAGCCCTATGCCGAGGACCGTATCCTAGAAGCCGTCGGTGCCGCGCTGGAATCCTCGCGCGAGGCGGATCGGCAGCGGACGCTGACACTGCGCGCCCAGGCCAAGGTGGGGACGCTCTCGCCGCGCGAGCGCGAGGTGCTGGCCGCGCTGGTGGACGGCAAGGCCAATAAGGTCATCGGCTTCGACCTCGGCATCAGCCCGCGCACGGTGGAGGTGCATCGGGCCAATCTCATGGAAAAGCTGGGAGTGCGGAGCCTGCCGGAGGCTGTGCGGATCGGACTCGCGGCAGGGGCGGCGGGGAAGAGGTGAACGCCTGGAGCAGGATTGCCTCAGGTCGAAGGACAGCTCGGCTTCACCGCGCCGCAAATCGCCCGATGCGTATGGCGCGGGCGATGCGCTCATGTTCGGCGAGGCTTTCCGCCATCAGGGCGCGCAGCTCCACTGGCCCCAGCCGCATGGGCACGATCGCCAGCCGGCGCAGAACCTCCAGGTAGTCCGGCTGCTGGGTTGCGGCGCGCAGCGCCTCGACCCAGCGATCGGCCACCGGCTGCGGCAGCCCGCGCGGCGCGCCAACGCCGAGCCATGGGCGTGAGGACCAGGAGTAGCCGAGCTCGGGCAGGGTGGGCACATCCGGGAATTCTTCGGACTTCTCGGCATTGAGGATGGCCAGGGACCGCAAGGTTCCATCGCGCACGCTGGGCAGTACTTCGCCCGAGACCACGGCGCATTGGATATGCCCGCCGAGCAGCGCCGTCGTGGCCGGCGCGCCGCCGGTGAAGGGTACGAAGATGACGTCGAGGTTTTCCTCGGCCGCCAGCCGCGCCGTATTGAGGTGGCTGTTGCTGCCGAGTGCCGCGATGCCGATGGAAAGCCGCCCCGGCTCCCGCCGCGCAAAGGCGATCATGTCGCGCAGGCTCGTGAAGGGCGCATTGGCGGCGACCACGACGAAGGTGAGAAAGGCGCCATAGCCCCAGAGCGGCTGGAAATCCGCAACGGGGTCGAAGGCCAACTCCTGCAGCTGGGGCGCCACGGAATTGCTGTTCACGCTGAGCAGGCCGATGGTCTGCCCATCGGGCCTCGCGCGCATCAGCTCCGCGAGCATCACCGTGCCGCCGGCGCCGGGCTTGTTCAGCACCGTGATGGCCTGGCCCATCAAGGGTTCGGCCTGGCGGGCGATGGCGCGCTGCGTGATATCGAAGGAGCCGCCCGCGGCGAAGGGGCCGAGGAAGGTCACGGGGCGGTCGGGCGACCAGCGCGGCTGGGCCTGCGCACCGGAGGCGAGGGCGGTGCCGGCGAGGGCCGCGGCAAGATGGCGACGGTGCATGATCTGGTCAGTCCACCGTGATCCGTGCCTGCCGGACGATGGCCACCCAGCGCGTGCGCTCCCGCTCGATGAAGGCCTGGAACTGCTCGGGCGAGCCGCCACCGGGGGTCACGCTCATCGCCTCCAGCCGCGCCTTCACGGCGGGGTCGCGCAGCGCATCGTTTCCGGCCTCGTTCAGCGTGGTGACGATGGCGGGCGGGACGCCGCGGGGTGCCATGAGCCCGTACCAGGAGCTGATCTCGAAATCCGGATAGCCGAACTCGGCCATGGTCTGCACATTGGGCAGCACCGAGAGCCGTGCCGCGGCCGTGACCGCGATCGCGCGGAGCTGGTTCCCGTCGATCAGCGGCACCGCCGAGGGCGAGATCGCGAACATGAAATCAACCCGTCCCGCCGCGACGTCGCGCTGCGCGTCGGTGACGGCGCGATAGGGGACGTGCACGACGTCGATCCCCGTCGTGCTCTTGAAGACCTCGGCGATGAGCTGGGTGAGGTTGCCGTTGCCCGCGGAGCCGAAGGTCAGCACGCCAGGCCGCGCCCGGGCGGCAGCCACGATGTCCTGCGGCGTCCGGAAGGGGCTGTTCGGAGCGACCACCAGCACGCCGGGGGCGAGGCCGGCCAGCATGATCGGCACGAAGTCGTTCACGGGGTCGTAGGGCAGGCGGCTGTACAGCGCGATATTGGCGCCAAGCGCGCTGATCGTGCTCATGATGAGGTTGTAGCCGTCCGGCGCCGCCCGCGCCGCCGCTTCGTGCCCGACCAGGGAGCCCGCGCCGGGCCGGTTCTCCACGACGAAGGGCTGCCCCAGCTTCTCGCCCATGTGCTGGGTGATCAGGCGCGTGACGATGTCGTTGTCGCCGCCAGCGCCGAGCGCGACGATCACGCGGACCGGCCGGTTGGGATAGCGTGTCCCCTGCGCCCGGGCGTTGCCGGCCAGTGCGATCAGCGGTGTGGCGGCCAGCAGGGTGCGCCGCGTGGTCATGCCTTCAGGGCCCGCTTTGCCTCGAGCTCGGCGACGAACTTCTCCTGCGGCGGCGCCGAGGGCGGATGTTCGGCGCGCATGCGGTACAGCGGAAGATACTGGCTGTATTCCTCGTAGACGCGGCGCATCTCCTCCACGGCATGCGGGTGGGAATCGACGCGCAGGTCGAGCTCGGGATGCTCGTCGCGATAATGGATGAGCAGCGAGGAGGAGCGTTCCGGCAGATGTCCATTCGCGCCGACCTGGCCGCCGGCATCCCGCCCGGCCTCCAGGACCAGCATCAGGCGCTCGGCCAGGGCCTCGCCCTTGGTGGCCAGAAAGGTCTCGGCCATGGCGTCGACGACCTTTTCGCCGGCGAGGACGTTGCCGAAAATTGAGAAGCCCGGCCCGGTGCGATGACCATGCCAGAGCCGCGAATGCGGCCCGGTGTACGCGGCGGAGCGGCCGTTGCGGTCCACGATCCCGGTCTGCCGGTAGGAGGCGAATTCGTCGGTGGCCAGCGTCGCCGCCAGGGCCGATTCGGCATTGTGGCCCAAGGCCAGGAAGCTCAGCGAGAGCCGAGCCAGCCGTGGATTGGAGAAGGCCTGGCTGCTGACCGAGCCCAGGTTGGAACGCACCTGCGGGCACTTGGCACCGACACCGAGGGAGTAGGTCGCGATGCCCGCGCCCAGGCGCCCGGTTTCCTCGCAAAAGCCCAGAACCGTGAAGGTCATCGCGCGCGTCCCATTCTGTATAAGGAACGATAGCGCCCTATCGTGGGAATTCCCAAGAGGGCTCAGCGCGCGGTTTGCGGAACCTCGGCCTCTCGGCGCTGCCAGCGGAACCGGCCGCCGTCGCTATGGAAAACCGTGCCCGCCACTGCATGCAGGGTGCAGGCGTCGCCGCGCGCCAGATGCGACCCGCTTGCGCCGCGCAGCCCCTCGATCATGCGGCCGCCGATCTCCGCCAGGATGCGCGCGCCGCCCGCGCCCTCGGGCCGTACGAAGCGGACCACGCCCTGCGCCAGGCCGCCGCGTGCGGGTTCGACCTGGACCTCGTGCGGACGGAGGAACAGCTCGGCGTCGCCGTCGGGGAGATCGACGCGCAGGTCGTCCATCCCGAACTCCGCGGCCTGGACGCTCCCATCGCGGATTCGCACCGGCAGCCGCGTCGCCTCGCCGAGAAAGCCGGCGACGAAGGCGGTCGCGGGCGCCTCCAGCAGCGCCTGCGGGGCATCGAACTGCACGATCCGCCCGCGCTCCATCACGGCCACGCGATCGGCCATTTCCATCGCCTCCTCCTGGTCGTGGGTGACGAGGATGGAGGTGATGGCCAGCCGCTCGTGCAGGCCACGCACCCAGCGGCGCACATCCTTGCGGACCAACGCGTCAAGCGCGCCGAAGGGCTCGTCCAGCAGCAGGAGTTGCGGCTCGATCGCCAGCGCCCGCGCAAGCGCGACACGCTGCCGCTGCCCGCCGGAAATCTGCTCCGGATAGCGCTGTGCCAACTCGGGGATCTGCACGAGTTCCAGCAATTCGCGCGCGCGGCGCAGGATTTCGGCCTCGGCTGGCCGGTGGCGGCGCGGGCGGACGCGCAGGCCGAAGGCCACGTTCTCGGCCACGCTCATGTGCCGGAACAGCGCATAGTGCTGGAACACGACGCCAACGCCGCGCTCGCGCGCCGGGACCTGCGCGACATCGGCGCCGGCGATCCGCACGCGCCCCTCATCGGGAAAATCAAGCCCCGCTAGGATGCGCAGCAGCGTCGTCTTGCCCGAGCCGGAGGGACCGAGGAGTGCGGCGAACTCACCCTGGCCGAGCGAGAAGGAAACACCGTCCAACGCCGCGGTCCCGCCGAAGCGGCGCACCAGATTTTCGACTTCGACCGTCAAGCGGCTTCTCCCATCCGGCGTCCCGCCAGGACTTCCAGCAGCGCCTTCGCGATGAGCGTCACGACGCCCAGCAGTGCGAGCAGCGAGGCGACTGCGAAGGCACCGACGAACATGTATTCATTGTAGAGGATCTCGACATGCAGCGGCATCGTGTTCGTCTGCCCGCGGATATGGCCGGAGACCACCGACACAGCGCCAAATTCGCCCATCGCGCGAGCGTTGCAGAGCAGCACGCCACTCAGCAGCGCCCATTTCACATTGGGCAGGGTCACGCGGCGGAAGATCTGCCAGCCGCCGGCGCCCAGCGTGGCCGCGGCCTCCTCCTCGTCGCGCCCCTGTTCCTGCATCAGCGGGATCAGGGTGCGGGCGACGAAGGGGAAGGTGACGAAGATGGTGGCCAGCACCAGCCCGGGCAGGGCGAAGATGATCTGGATGTCGTGGTCGCGCAGCCAGGTGCCAAAGAACCCCTGCGCGCCGAAGAGCAGCACATAGACCAGCCCCGAGATGACGGGCGAGACGGAAAACGGTAGCTCGATCAGCGTGATCAGCAGCCGTTTGCCCACAAAGTCGAACTTCGCCACGGCCCAGGCGGCCGCGATGCCGCCGATGGTATTCACGGGTACGGCGATGGCCGCGACCAGCAGGGAAAGCCAGATTGCCGCCTGCGCATCCTCCTCGACGATGGCGGCCAAGGCGGGCTCGATCCCCCGCCGCAGCGCCTCGTTGAAAACGGCGGCCAGCGGCATCAGGAAGATGACGACCGCAAGCGCGAGAGCCGCCGCGATCACCAGCCGCCGCACCCAGGCCGGATCGGCGGCCGCGGGCCGTGCGGCGCCGCTCATTCGCGCCCTCGGCGCAGCGCGCGCTGCCAGAGGTTGAGCCCGAAGAGGATCGCGAAGGAAAGCAGCAGCATCGCCAGCCCGATGCCGGAGGCCGCCGCATATTCGAACTGCTCCAGCTTCACGACGATGATCAGCGGGGCGATCTCGCTCACCATCGGCAGATTGCCGGCGATGAAGATGACGCTGCCATACTCGCCCACCGCCCTCGCGAAACCGAGGCCGAAGCCGGTGATCACAGCCGGCAGCAGCGCCGGAAGCACGACCCGGCGGATGGTCTGCAACCGGGTGGCGCCCAGCGTGGCCGCGGCTTCCTCGGCATCGAGCGAGAGGTCGCGCAATACCGGCTCCACGGCGCGGACGATGAAGGGCAGGGCCACGAAGACCAGCGCCACCACCACGCCCGCCGGCTTGAACGCGACCTGCCAGCCGAACCACCGTGCAAGCGGCTCGCCGAGCCAGCCATTGGGCGCGAAGAGCGCGGTGAGCGCGAGGCCCGCGACAGCGGTGGGCAGGGCGAAGGGCAGGTCCACCAGCGCGTCCAGCAGGCGGCGGCCAGGGAAGCGGTAGCGCGTGATGGTCCAGGCCAGCAGCAGGCCGAGCGGCACGCTGACCAGCGCCGCCAGGAAGGCGCCGCCGAAGGAGAGGCGAAAAGCCGCCAGCACGCGCGGCTCGCTCAGCACGTCGAGGAGGCCGGCCAGGCCGATCTCCCAAGGCTTGATCGCCAGCGCCGCCAGCGGGATCAGCACGATGAGCGAGAGCCAGGTCAGCGCCAGCCCGAGCGAAAGCCCGAAACCGGGCAAAGCTTGGCGGCGCCATCTCAAGCCGAGCGGCCCCGAAGAAGCGCGCGAGGTGGCGCTCGCGCTCATCGTCGCATGCTCAGCGGCCGGGCCGGTAGATGCGGTCGAAGACGCCGCCATCGGCGAAATGCGTGCGCTGCGCCTCGGCCCAGCCGTTGAAGACGGCATCGATGGTCACGAGCTCGATATCAGGGAAACGTGATGCATTGGCCTGGAGGATAGCCGCCTCGCGCGGCCGGTAGAAGTGCTTGGCGGCGATGCGCTGCCCCTCCTCGGTGTAGAGGTGGTTCAGATAGGCCTCGGCCACCGCTCGCGTGCCGCGGCGGTCGACATTCTGGTCCACCACGGCCACCGGCGGCTCGGCGAGGATGGAGAGGGGGGGATAGACGATCTCGAGCCCCGCCTGCGGGAATTCCTGCAGGGCCAGATGCGCCTCGTTCTCCCAGGAGAGCAGCACATCGCCCTGGGCGCGCTGGACGAAGGTGGTGGTGGAGCCGCGCGCGCCGGTATCGAGCACCGGGACCTGGCGGAACAGCTGCGCCGCCGCCTGCTCGGCCGTGGCCGCGCTGCCGCCGGGCTGCCGCAGCGCCCAGGCCCAGAGGGCCAGATAGTTCCAGCGCGCTCCGCCCGAGGTCTTGGGATTGGGCGTGATGATGGCAACGCCGGGCTTCAGCAGGTCTCCCCAATCGCGGATGGCCTTGGGATTTCCACGCCGGACCAGGAAGACGATCGTGCTGGTATAGGGTGCCGAATTATGCGGCAGACGCTTCTGCCAGTCGCGCCCCAGGAGGCCGCGTTCGGCGATCGCGTCGATGTCGTAGGCCAGGGCGAGGGTCACGACATCGGCGGCGAGGCCGTCGATCACGCTGCGCGCCTGCCGGCCGGAGCCGCCATGCGAGGTGTTGATGGTCTGCCGCGGATGACCCTGTCCCGTCCAATGCGCCGCGAAGGCGGTGTTGAACTCGCGGTAGAATTCGCGCGTCGGGTCATAGCTGACGTTGAGCAGAGTCGGCGCCGCCTGGGCCGAAGCGCGGCCGGCAAGCGTGAGCACCGAACCGCCCGCGAGGAGCGTGCGGCGTGAGAGAGTCGAGACGGTCATGCGTCGTGTCTCCTGTTGCGAGAGGTGGGGGGTTTTTGCGCGGGTTGCAAGCCAATCAGCGATCCCGCGAGTTCATGCAGCAACGTCGGCGGCAGGGCATAGGCCAGGGCCGTGCCACCGGTTTCAAGTACGAGAAGCGTCTCGCCCGTCTCAGAAAGCGTGACGCCCGCGGCATCGGCCGCCACCCTCGCGGCCGGCGCGGTTGCTCCGGTCGGAGGTGCGTGGCGGGCGGCATCGAGCAGGCAGGATACCACCGCGCCGAGGGCGAGGCGATGCAGGCCGAAGCGCAGCACCTCGCCTTCCAGCGTCGCCACCTCGACCAATAGTCCTTCGCCATCCGAGGAGACGGTGGCGCGGAGGCTGTCCAGGACCGGCCAGAGCGCCATCATGCGTCCTCGGGGCGCAGGCCGACCGCGCCCGCCACGGCGGCGAAGCGCGCGACCGTTTCGCGCAGCAGCGTGCCGAAGGCGGCCGGCCCGAGGCCAGGCGTGTCGAAGCCGAGGCCGGTCAGCCGCTGTGTTACCGCCGGGTCGCGCAGGGCCGCGAGGCTCGCGGTGTAGAGTGCTGCCTGAATGGGGGCCGGCGTGGCTGCGGGGGCCAGCACGCCGATCCAGGTCTCGACGTCGAAGCCCGGCGCGACGGTTTCGGAGAAGCTCGGGATATCCGGCGCGGCGGGGCTGCGGTTCTTGCTGGTGACCCCGAGGGAGACCAGCCGCCCCGCGCGAATGTGCTCGATGGCCGCGCTGAGCGTGACCACGCCCGCATCCAGCGTGCCGCCGAGGACATCGACCAGGAGCGGCCCGCCGCCTCGATAGGCGATGTGCTCCGGCCGGCCGCCCAGCGCCTGGCCCAGCAGCTCGCTGGCGAAATGGTGCGAGGTACCGAGGCCGGGCACGCCGACATTCACCGGCCGGCCGGACCGCAGCCGCGCGGCGTAGCCGGCCGCGTCGGTGATGCCGGAGCGAGGGTGCGTCACCACGGTATGCGGGGCCGAGACGCCCAGCAGAATCGGGGCGAGACCCGGCAGGAATGGCCCGCTGCCTGGGACGGGCAGCGCCTCGACCGCCGCCAGCGTGTCGTTGGTGATGAGCAGCGTGTTGCCATCGGCGGCGGCCCGCAGCACCGCCTGGTTGCCGACGCGGGAGGCGGCGCCGCCGATATTCTCGATGACCACGTTCTGGCCCAGCGCGGCACTCAGCGCCGGCACGAAGGCCCGTGCGAAGCCGTCCACGCCGCCGCCGGGCGGGAAGGGGACGATGGCGCGGATGGTGGTCCTCTGCTGCGCGTGAACGGCGGGCGCAGCCAGAAGGGAGGCCGCGAGCAGGGCGCGGCGAGGAAGTTTGTCTGTCATGGGGATCAGCCTCGGGGGGAGCGTTCGGTGATGCCGCGGATCACCGGGGCGAATTGCGCGCTGGAGGCCGCGGCGCGCGCGCGGAACTCATCCGGCGGCAGTCCCGTGATCGAAAAGCCGAGTCCACGCAGCCGTTGCGCGACCCCCGGTTCGGCGAGCGTCGCGGCGATACCTTCGTAGAGCGTCTGCACGATGCCGGGCGGCGTGCGCGCCGGCGCCAGGATGCCCTGCCAGGAATCCACGTCGAAGCCGGGCGCGACTGTCTCGGCGAGGGTTGGAACTTCGGGCAAGGCGAGGTCGCGGGTGCCGGTGCTGACGGCGAGCGGGACGATCACGCCCTGCCGCACATGCTCGGTGATGGCGGGCAGGGTGATGACCAACGCATCGGTGTTACGGGCGATCAGGTCGGTCGCAGCCGGGCCGCCGCCGCGATAGGTCACGAATTCCACGCGCAGGCCGCCGAGCTGGGCCGCCAGCAGCTCGTGCACCACCTGGGCGATGCCGGCCTGGGCGGGGATGCCGACGTTCAACGCTCCCGGCCTCGCCCGCACGGCGGCCACGTAGCCGGCGATGTCCCTGAACGGCGTGCCCGGATGCGTGACGAGGATCTGCGCGGCGCGGACGGCCTGGATCACCGGCGCGAAGGCCGTCTCGAAGGCGATGCCGGCGCGCGGATCGGCAAGACCCGCGAGGACGATGGCGTCGCCGGTGAGGAGCAGCGTGTGCCCGTCCGGCTCGGCCCGCGCGACTTGCTGGGCGGCGAGCAGCCCGTTCGCACCGCCCTGGTTCTCGACGATCACGGATTGGCCGAAGCGGGCCGTGAGTGAGGGTGCGAGGATTCGGGCCAGCGCATCGAGGCTGGCACCGGGCGCGGAGGAGACGATGAGCCGCAGCGCGCGCTGCGGAAAGGCGCTGGCTTGCGCACCCACCGAGGGCGCGCAGAGGAGAGCAGCGCCGGCCAGGATATGGCGACGATGGAGCATGGGATGGGTGTCCGGATCAGGTGGCAGGGAGGGGATGTGGCGGCCGCCGGCCTAGGCGGGGCGGGCGTCCATCCGACATCGCGATCGGGCGCGGCCGAGTGCCATCTCGTGGCTGCGGAACGGTTCGGCGGGCATGGCGGTGCGGTGGCTCCGTGGGTCTGAGAGACTATGGCACGATATTTTAGGATAGAAAGTGTATTTCACGTTCAAACACGATATTTTGCTGGACGAGTTGCCTGTCTGGGCGGGGTTCCGGATATTATTGGACGAAAATTCATCGTGTTATCGTGTCTTTGTTTCAGCAGTCTGAATTCGTGTTATACGCCCGATGGCCTCTTGAGAGGTCACGCCTGTCTCTGCGTCCCGGCTTTCCTGCTGCTGCAGCCGGTTCCTGTCATCCCCGTTCTGCTCTAGCTGCCCCGACGAATTGGCCGCCGCGCGGCCCTGCCCCCATGGAGTGCTCCAGATGCTGCGCCGTTCCGTCCTGACCTTGCCGGCCCTGTTTCCCGGCCTCGCCACCGCCCAGCCGGCCGAGTTCGGCACCGCCGCGCGCCCGCTGCGTGTGGGAGTGACCCAGGGCGTCCATGCCCAGACCTTCGAGAAGGTGCGCGAGGTCCTGGCGCGGGACGGCTTCATCACCCGCGCGGTGGAGTTCGGCGATTTCATCCAGCCGAATGCGGCATTGGCGGCCGGCGATCTCGATGCGAACGCCTACCAGCATCTGCCCTTCCTCGAGGCGCAGCGCGCCCAGCGCGGCTACGACTTCGTGCCCGTCGGCCGCACGGTGCTGACGCTGATGGGCATCTTCTCACGCCGCTTCCGCAGCATCGACGCGCTGCCCACTGGCGCCCGCGTCGCGATTCCCAACGACCCGACCAATGGCGGCCGCGCGTTGTTGCTGCTGGCGCAGAACGGAGCGTTCACCCTGCGAGAAGGCGCCGACCATCGCGCGACGGTGGCCGACATCACCGCCAATCCCAAGCGCATCCGCATCGTGGAGCTGGAGGCCGCGTCCATTGTACGCGCCATCGAGGATGTCGACGCCGCCGCGATCACCGGGAACTTCGCGGTGCCTGCCGGCCTCAACCCGCTGCGCGATGCTCTGGCGCGCGAGACGGAGCAGAGCGTCTATACCGTGCTCGTCGTGGTCCGCCGTGCCGATGCGGAGAAGCCCTGGGCGCGTCGCCTGGCCGACGGCTACCGCCACCCTGATGTCCGCGCCTTCGTGGAGACCACCTTCGGCGGCGCGGTCATTTCCGGTGGCTGATACCCGGCTCTACCGCGCGGCGGTCACGCGCCAGATGATGTTACCCACGTCATCCGCCACCAGCAGTCCGCCGCGTCCGTCCGGCGCGACGCCGACCGGGCGTCCCCGCGCACGGCCATCGGCATCCAGGAAGTCGGTCAGCACATCGGTCGGCTGACCGTTGGGGTGCCCATCGGCGAAGGGCACGAAGATCACCCGGTAGCCGCTTGGCGGCCGGCGGTTCCAGGAGCCGTGCTGGCCGACGAAGGCACCTGCCGTGAAGGGCGCGGGCAGGCCGCTATTGGCGGTAATCGCCAGCCCCAGCGATGCAGTGTGCGCACCCAGCGCATAATCCGGCACGACCGCCCGTGCGACCATCTCCGGCTGCGGCGGCTGCACCCGAACATCCACATGCTGCCCGTAATAGCTGAACGGCCAGCCGTAGAAGGCGCCATCGCGCACCGAGGTCATGTAGTCCGGCACGAGGTCGCTGCCGATCTCGTCGCGCTCGTTGACGGCTGTCCAAAGCACGTCCGGCTGGCCCGGGGCCCATGAGAGGCCGTTGGGATTTCGCAGCCCGCTCGCGAAGGTGCGATGCTGGCCGGTACGGGCATCGACCTGCCAGATCTGCGCGCGGCCTTCCTCGGCCGGCAGGCCGTTCTCGCCGGCATTGCTGTTCGAACCGATGCTGGCATAGAGGAACCGCCCATCCGCGCTGGCGACGAGGTTCTTCGTCCAATGATGGTTGATCGTGCCGCCCGGTAGCTCGGTGAGGCGCGTGCCGGGATCGGTGATCTGGGTCTGTCCCGCCTGATAGGGGAAGCTGCGGATCGCATCGGTATCCGCCACAAAAAGACGGTCGCCGATCAGCGCCATGCCGTAAGGCGAATTCAGCCCGGACAGGAACACCGAGCGGCTTTCCGCCACGCCGTCGCCATTGGTGTCGCGCAGCAGCGTGATGCGGTTGGCGCTGGGAACTCCGGCGCCGGCGAGACCCATGATCCGCCTCATGAAGAAGCCTTTGATGCCGGGGCTGTCATCGGGCTTTGGCGGAGAGTTGGTCTCGGCGACGAGAACGTCGCCGTTCGGCAGCACGTAGATATTGCGGGGATGGTCGAGCCCGCTGGCGAAGGCCACCACGGCAAGCCCGGGCGCTGCGGTCGGCCGAGTATCCGCCGGCCAGCCTATGGCGGTCGCGACATTCACGGTGGGAAGCAGCCTGGGGTCGGGCGGCGGAAGCTCCGGCCGCGGGCCTATGCTGGCAGCCAGGGGAAGCGTGGCGTTTTCAGTGCATGCGAAAAGCGCCAGCGCGCCGCCGCCAAGCACCACCACGACAACCAGCACCGAAATGAGTTTTTTCATGGCATATATCCAACACCGTTGCTCACGAACGCTGCGGCGACCATTGTGGTTGCGGTTCCCATGGGCTGGAAACGCGCAACCCGTTAACGTTCGTGCCGTTGATACGGGGCGGTTGCGCCGCTCCGTCCAGCCTTTCTTCGTGAGGAACGCCCCATGCTCATCAGCGCCGGTTGCCAGATCTCCTTCGACTGCCCGCAACCGACGCCCATGCTGCTTATGGTCAGTCCACACCCATCGCGCCTGACGGACCTGATCGGCCCGCATGAGATGAGCTTCGATCCGCCGATCCCGTGGCGCGACTACACCGACAGCTACGGCAACACCTGCACGCGCATCCTGGCGCCGGTCGGCCCGCTGACGATCGCGACGAAGTTCACCACCTGGGACTCCGGCCTGCCCGACCGGGTCGCCCCGATGGCCGTGCAAAGGCCGCCCGATCAGCTGCCGGACGACCTGATCCTCTTCCTTCTCGGCAGCCGGTATTGCGATACGGACCGCCTCTCGGGCATGGCATGGGCCACCTTCGGCCACATCCCGCCCGGCTGGAGCAGGGTCCAGGCGATCTGCGACTTCGTGCACAACCACATCACCTTCGACTATCAGCAGGCCCGCCCGACCCGAAGCGCCTACGATGCCTTCAGCGAGCAATACGGCGTCTGCCGGGACTTCGCGCATCTCGCCGTGACGCTCTGCCGCTGCGTGAACATCCCGGCGCGGTACTGCACCGGGTTCCTGGGCGATATCGGCGTGCCGAAGATGGATGCGCCCATGGATTTCTCGGCCTGGTTCGAGGTCTATCTAGACGACCGCTGGTACACCTTCGACGCCCGCCACAACACGCCGCGGATCGGGCGGATCCTGATGGCGCGCGGGCGCGACGCGACCGATGTCGCGATCACGACGAATTTCGGCCAGTGCATCCTGACCGGTTTCAGCGTCATCACCGACGAGGTGCCGGGCTAAGCCCGCGCGGCCAGCCGCCTCGGCAAGGGCGTCTCTTCCATCATCGCCTGGAGCCGGCGCAGCACGGCATCCAGCGCGGCGCCATCCTCGGTCAGACTGTATTCCACCTTACGCAGCGCATCGCCGGCATCGCGCCGCGCCACGAGGCCGAGCGCCTGCAATTCGCGCAACCTCGCCGTCAGCATTCGCGCCGAGACGCGGTCCGGCATCGCCCGCCGCAGAACCCCGAAATGCAGCATGCCGCCCTGCCCAAGCGCCCGGACCACATGCGCCATCCATTCGCGGCTGAGGAACTTCAGCAGGCTATCGAGCGGACAGCCCGCTGGAATGACCTCCATGGCTGCCATGTCATTCATCGGTCGGTAACCCCTGGGTAACTGGTTGTGCCATCGTCTGACCTGTTCTTAAGCTCGCTTAAGCTGCCGGCACACCGCGCCGCACGGTTTAGACGCCAACCCGCCACGGAGCCCTTCGCATGAACCCGTTCACACGCCGCAGCGCTGTCGCCGCAGGCGCCGCGACGCTCGGCCTATCCACCCTCACCGGAGGCCCCGCTTTGGCACAGACCGCGCCGGACATGATCCTCACCAATGGCCGCTTCACGACGCTTGATCGCGCCAACCCCAATCCCGAAGCCGTCGCCATCTCCGGCGGGCGCTTCACCGCCGTGGGCGACGCCCGCGAGATCCTGCCGACTGCGGGGCCCAATACGCAGATGGTGGACCTGCGCGGCCGACGCGCCATTCCCGGGCTCATCGACAGCCACATGCACATCATCCGCGGCGGGCTGAACTACAATATGGAACTGCGCTGGGACGGCGTGCGCTCGCTCTCCGACGCGATGGGCATGCTGCGCCGCCAGGTGCAGGTCACGCCACCGCCGCAGTGGGTGCGCGTGGTCGGTGGTTTCACCGAACTGCAATTCGCCGAGCGGCGCCTGCCCACGCTGGACGAGCTGAACGCTGTGGCGCCCGATACGCCCGTCTTCATCCTGCATCTCTACGATCGCGCGCTGCTGAACCGCGCCGCGCTGCGCGCCGTCGGCTTTACCAAGGATACGCCGAACCCTCCTGGCGGCGAGATCCAGCGCGACCCCAGCGGCGAGCCCACCGGCCTGCTGCTGGCCCGGCCGAATGCGGGCATCCTCTATGCCACCCTCGCGCGGGGACCCAAGCTGCCGCCCGAGCAGCAACTCAATTCCACACGCCACTTCATGCGAGACATGAACCGCCTCGGCGTTACCGGCGTCATCGATGCGGGCGGCGGCTTCCAGAACTACCCCGAGGACTACGAGATCATCGAGAAGCTGCATGCGGACGACCAGCTGACCCTGCGCATCGCCTACAACCTCTTCACCCAAAAGCCGGGCCAGGAGCTCGAGGATTTCACCCGTTGGGGCAGTGCGGTCCGGCCCGGACAGGGCGACGACAGCCTGCGCCACAACGGCGCCGGCGAGATGCTGGTCTACTCCGCCGCCGATTTTGAGGACTTCCGCGAGCCGCGCCCGGAGATGCCCCCGGAGATGGAAGCGCAGCTCGAGCCGGTGATCCGCCGCCTCGTCGCGAACCGCTGGCCCTGGCGGCTGCACGCCACCTACAACGAGACCATCGATCGGGCGCTCGATGTCTTCGAGAAGGTGAACCGCGACCAGCCGATCGGCGACCTGCATTGGTTCTTCGACCATGCGGAGACCATCACGGACCGCAACATCGACCGCATTGCCGCCCTCGGCGGCGGCATCGCGGTGCAGCACCGCATGACCTTCCAGGGCGAGTATTTCGTCGACCGCTACGGCGCCCAGGCGGCCGAGCGGACGCCGCCGATCAAGCGGATGCTCGCGGCCGGCGTGCCGGTGGGCGGCGGGACCGATGCAACGCGCGTCGCCTCCTACAACCCCTGGGTCTCGCTCGCCTGGATGGTCACCGGCAAGACGCTTGGCGGCCTGCGCCTTTATCCGCCCGCCAACCGGCTCGACCGGGAGGAGGCGCTGCGCCTCTGGACGGAGGGCAATACCTGGTTCTCCAACGAGGGCGGCAAGAAGGGGCAGATCAAGGTCGGCCAGCTCGCCGATCTCGCGGTGCTCTCGGCCGATTACTTCAACGTAGCTGAGGATAACATTCAGGACCTGGAATCCGTCCTCACCCTGCTCGGGGGCAAGCCGGTCTTCGGCAGCGGGGATTTCCTGAACCTCTCGCCGCCGACGCCGCCGGTGCTGCCGGAATGGTCCCCAGTGCGCACCTTCGGCGGCTATCAACGCCGCGCCGATGCGGGAGCATCGCGCTTCACCGCCGAGGCCGTGACTGCTGCCAGCCGCACCGCCTGCGGCTGCGCGACCGAATGCGGCGTGCACGGTCATGCGCATGCCCAGGCCTGGGGCTCGGATCTTCCGGTCTCGGATGCGGCGAGTTTCTGGGGCGGCCTCGGCTGCGCCTGCTGGGCGGTTTGAGGTGAGCGCAACCGCACCCGCGGCCACGCTGACCCCGACGGGAGCGGCTTTGCTGGCGGGCATCGCCGGCTTCGTGGATACCGCCACCTTCGTCGCGCTGCATGGCGTCTTTGCAGCGCATGTCACCGGCAACTTCGTCCTGGTTGGTGCGTCGCTGGTGCTCGGGACGGGCGGCGTCCTGGCGAAATTGCTGACCTTCCCCGTCTTCCTGATTGGGGTGGCGGCAACGCGCATTGTCGCGCGGCGCTGGGACGCGCCGGTGAAGCCGCTGCTCACCATCCAGGCAGTGCTGTTGGCAGCCTTCTGGATCGGCCTCGTCCTGCTCGGCCCCTTCGCCGACCCTGACGATCCGGGCCTGATCCTGGTGGCAGCTTTGGCGGTCCTGGGCATGGCCGTCCAAAACGCGACGATGCGCATCGCCTTTCCCACCGCGACGCCGACCACGATGATGACCGGAAACACCACCGGCATCATGATGGATCTCGCCGATTGGATGACAGGTCGGCTGGTGCCTGACGGCGCGGCGCGGCTTCGTCGGGTCGGTCAGGTACTGCTCGGCTTCGCGGCGGGATGTGCGCTCGGTGCGGCGGTGCTGACCTTTATCGGGCCTATCGGGCTGGTTGTTCCCGTCCTGGCGCTCGCCTTCATGATCGCGCGCCGGGCTTGAGGCGCGGCGCGCCGGATTTGCTGGACTTCGCGCGCTTCGCACTTGCAACATGGTCGTCATAATGTGTACCGTTCGTACATAAATGATCGGGGACCAGCGGCATGTCCGAAGTTCTGGAGACTTTCAGCGCCCGTCTCGACCAAGCCACCGTCCGGGCCATGTCGGCGCGATCCGACCTCCCGGCGCTGCTTCGCGTGGCAAGCCATTACGGGATGATCGTCCTGCTGGGCTTCCTGATCTGGCGCGTCTCGTCCAGCTGGGGCGTTGCCTGGGCGCTGCCGCTGATCGTGGCGCAGGGGTTCTTCGTGGCGTTCCTCTTCGTCGTCGTGCACGAGATGGCGCATAAGACGGCCTTCCGGAACCGCTTCGCCAACCTCGCCGTCGGCTATCTATCCGCGGTCGCGATCGCGCTGCCCTACGAATACTACTGCCTGTTCCACTGGGAGCATCACCGCCACACGCAGGATCCCAAGCGCGATCCCGAACTGCTCGTTGCGGTCCCCACCTCCTCCGACACCTGGCTTGCCGTTGCCTATTCCGGCCTGGTGCAACTCGGCGGCCGTTTCCGGCTGATGGCGAAGCACGCGCTCACCGGCCGGGTCGTGGTCCCGTGGGTGCCGAAGGGAAAGCGCGCGCTGGTGGTGCGTGAGGCGCGGATTCACCTGGCGATCTATGCCGTGCTGCTGATCGGCTCGGTGGCCGCGTCGTCGGCCCTGCTGCTCTGGGTTTGGGTGCTGCCGCTGCTGATCGGTCAGCTCATGCTGCGCCCCTACCTCTATGCCGAGCATGTCGGCTGCGCCGAGACGCGCAGCGCCCTGGAAAACACCCGCACGACCTATACGAACGCCTTCCTGAAGTGGTTCGCCTGGAACATGCCCTATCACGCCGAGCACCACGCCTATCCCTCGGTGCCCTTCCACAGCCTGCCGGCCCTGAACCGCATCATCGCCGGTGACATTGCTAACCAGGGGCAGGGCTACCGCGCGGTGACCCGCGAGACCTGGACGTGGTTCCGCCAGACGCGCTGAGGCGTCATCTCGGCCGGAGTGTCAGTTCGACCAGTTCGCGCGCATAGGCTGGGGTGAGCGGCCCGATCCTGAAGACGTAGCGGTAAAACAGGCTGCCATAGATCGCGTCGTAGAGCGTCTCCGGCGCCGCGGTGGCGGCGATGCTGCCGTCCCGCTGGCCCGCGGCGATGATCGCGGTCATGGCCGAGCGGCGATGGGCGAGGTACCGCTCATAGAAGATCCCCGCCGATCCCGTATTCGCCAGGCACTCGGATATCACCGCGAGTTGGACCGACCCGAACTCGCCCTGCAGCGCGGTCGCATAGCGCTCCGCATGCGAACGGATCCGGCCGGCCGCATCCCCACCCTCCGGGACCGGCAGCATCGTGGCGGCGCGGTCGAGAAAGGCGTCGATGAGGAGCGCCTCGCGCGAGGGCCACCACTTGTAGATGGTCATCTTGGACACGCCGCAGCGCCGCGCGATGGCGTCGATGCTGGTGGCGGCCGCGCTCGTGGTCGCCATCAGATGGTAAGCGCTTTCGAGGATCGCTTTGGTGGTCTCCACCGAGCGGGGGCGGCCGCGGCGAACGGGCGCCTTCTCCTCCTCCGGTGCCGGCGCCGCTGTCGTCATGCCCTCAATTCTAGTTTTAGGCGGTGGTGCGGTCCAGCCAGTCGCGGAACCGGTACCAGTTGCCGACTGCCGGCAGGAACCACGGATTGCCCGTGTAGAAGGGCCTGGTCGGAAACTCCTGCCCGTCGAAGGACGGCACGCTGTTCGTCTGTCCCAGGATCTTCTTGCCGATCTCGGCGCCGAGATAGGACAGGATCGCCACGCCCGAGCCGTTGCAACCCATCGCGTAATGCAGGCCTTTCTCGGTCTGGCCCATATGCGGCAGGTAGTCGAAGGCGAAGGCGACGTTTCCCGTCCAGGCATGCGTCACCCGCACTCCCTTCAACTGCGGCCACCGCAGCAGCATCATGTCGTGCAGCAGCGGTGCAGCGACATCCGGCGTTACCTGGGTGAAGCGTGCGCGGCCACCGAAAATCACGCGCGTGCCGTCCGGCGACATCCGATAATAGCAGAGGATGCGGCGGCTATCGGCCAGCGTGCGCCGGTTCGGGATCAGGCTGGCGGCCAGCTCCGGATCCAGCACTTCCGTCGCGATGATATGCGAAGCCACCGGGATCAGCCGGCGCTTCAGGTCCGGCGTCAGCCCGCCGGTATACCCGTTGGTGGCGATCACCACCTCGCGCGCCTCGATGGGGCCGCGGTTCGTCTCGACCCGCCAGCCGCTCGCCAGCTTGGTGAGCTTGCCGGCACGGGTGTGCCCGACCAGCGTCGCCCCGTGCCGCCGCGCGGCTTCCATCAATCCGCGATGGTAGAGTGCGGGATGGATCTTGCCGGTGCGGTTGATGACCATGCCGCCGTAATAGTAGTCGGACGCGATCTCCTCGCGCTGACGCTCGCGCGGGACCATGTAGGCGTCCGCCTCGGCCAGCGCGTTGAGCTGCACCGTCTTGGCCGACATGCCCTCGTAGTGCTTCGGCGTGAAGGCGCCCACAAAGCGGCCGGTGCGCTCATAGAAGCAGTCGATATTCTCGCGCGCGACGACGGCTTCGATATGGGTGAGGGCATCCACCGCATCGCCGATCATCGCATTGATGAGCTCGTCCGCGCTGCCGGCCGAACGGCCCTTGGCGCCTGAAAGCCCCTTGCCGATGGAATTGCCGCCGGAGACGCCGCCGCCATTGCGCGTCGAGGCGCCGTAGCCGAGCTTCTCTGCATCCAGAACCACCGCCTTCGCCCCGCCGCGGCCGAGCTCGATCGCGCAGTTGAGGCCGGTGAGTCCCCCGCCGACGATCACGACATCGGCGCGCGCGGGCAGGTCCTCCTGCGGGTCCTCCTCCGCCGGCAGCGCGTCCCACCAATAGGGAAGGGCCTTGAAGTCGGGATGGAAGATCGCGTTCATGGTGTCCTCAGCGTGACATCGTTGTGGCCAGCGCGCCCTTGCCGAAAAGGGCGGTGAGCCCCAGGCAGAGTGCGACCAGCAGGATCTGGGTGACGGAGACGGCGGCGATGGTCGGGTCGATCTCCATCATGATGTTGTCGAACATCTTCTTCGGCAGCGTCATCGAGGCGCCGGAGAGGAACATCGCCACCACCAACTCGTCGAAGGAGCTGATGAAGGCGAGGAAGCCGGCCGAGATCAGGCTCGGCCGCAGCTGTGGCAGCGTGATCCGCCAGACCGCCACGGGCCAGGAGGCGCCGAGGCCGATAGCCGCCTGCTCCTGCGATTCATCGAAGCCGCGCAACCCCGCGCCGACCAGGATGACGACGAAGGGCAAGGCCAGCACGGTATGCGCGATGGCGACGCCGTACCATTCGCCGATCAGCTGGAGGCGCACGAAGATGCTGTAGATGGAAATGGAGAGGATGATGGTCGGCACGATAATGGGTGCCGCCGCCAGCCGGTCCAGGATCCAGATGCCCCGCCGCCGCGAGCGCACCAGCAGGAAGGAGAGCGGCACGCCCAGCGTCATGGCGAGCACGGTGCAGACCGCCGCCACCTTGAAGCTGCGGATCGTCGCGTCGATCCAATCCGGATCGTTGAAGTAGCGCTGGAACCACTGCCACGAGAACCCCGGCGGCGGGAATTGCAGATAGGCGGCCGAGGAGACGGAGATCGGAAACACCACCAGCAACGGCAGCATCAGGAAGACGAAGACCACCGTCGCGAAACACGCGAGGAGGATGGCCGGCAACCCGGCGCGGCGTTCACGGCGAGGCAAGGCGAGCCCCCTTCGTCAACCGGCCAATGGCCGCATAGACCACCAGCGTAACCGCCAGCAGCACCGCCGAAAGCGCGGCCGCAAACGGCCAGTCGAGCAATTCGCGCACCTGCTGCTCGATGAGCATAGCGATCATCATCACCTGCCCGCCGCCCAGCAGCGCCGGTGTGATGAAGAAGCCCAGCGAGAGCACGAAGACCAGCGCGCAGCCGGCCGCGACGCCCGGCAGCGAAAGCGGCAGGATCACGCGGCGGAAGATGGCCCAGCGCGAGGCGCCCAGGCCCTCGGCCGCGCGGGGCAGGTCGGGGTCGATGCGCAGCAGCGCGGCATAGATCGGGAAGACCATGTAGGGCACCAGCACATGCACCATGCCGATCAGCACCCCGCCGAGGTTGTGCAGGAGCGGCAGCGGGTACTCGATGATGCCGAGGTCGCGCAGCATCCGGTTAATGACGCCGCTGCGGCCGAGCAGCACCATCCAGGCGTAGGTGCGGACCAGCACGCTGGTCCAGAACGGCAGCAGCAGCGCGAACATGCCCAAGGTCAGGCCGATGCGCCCGGCCTTGGTCAGCCAGAGCGCGACCGGGTAGGCCAGGGCCAGGCAGATCACCGTCACCAACCCCGCGATCTTCAGGCTCTCGAACAGCACTTGGACGTAGAGCTCGTCCAGCACCACGCGTTCGAGCTGATGCAGCGTGCCGTCGGCGACGGACATGGAGAGCAGCCGCAGCACCGGCCAGGCGAAGAGCACGCCCAGCAGCAGCAAGGCCGGCAAGCCCAGCAGCAGCAGCGCGAGTTCCCGCCGGCGGGCGGGAGACGCCCGGTCAGCCGCGGGGGACGACATGGATATCTCCCGGCGCGAAGCCGATGGTGACCGTGGCGCCATCGGGGGCGGGCGGCGGATCGGAGGGGCGCAGCGGCAGGCGGGCTAGAAGGTCTGGCCCGCCCTCCGGCCGCAGCCGCAGCTTCACGGAGAGGCCGAGGAAGACCGTCTCCAGCACCGTCGCCTGGGCACGGCAGGGTGCGGCCTGCGCTTCGGCACCTAGGCGCAGCGCCTCAGGCCGCAGCAGCAGCGTGACCGGGCCGGAGGCCGGCGCCTGGGGCAGGGTGAGCGCGCCGAAGCCGGGCACATAGACCTCGGTCCCTTGTGCGGTGCCCTCGATCAGGTTGGACTCGCCGATGAAATCGGCCACGAAGCGCGAGACCGGAAAGTCATAGACCTCGGACGGCGTCCCAAGCTGCTGGATGCGCCCCTTGTCCATCACCGCGATGCGGTCGGACATGATGAGCGCTTCCTCCTGGTCGTGCGTGATGAAGAGGGTGGTGAGCCGCAGCCGCCGTTGCAGCCGCCGCACCTCCAGCTGGAGCGATTCGCGCAGCTTGCGGTCGAGCGCGCCGAAGGGCTCGTCGAGCAGCAGCAGGGCCGGCCCGAAGATGATCGCGCGGGCTAGCGCCACGCGCTGCTGCTGCCCGCCGGAGAGCTGGCGCGGCAGGCGTTCGGCGAAGGCATCCAGCTCCACCAGCGCGAGCGCTTCCTTCACGCGCCGCGCGATTTCGGCCTTGCCGACGCTCCGCATTTGCAGCGGAAAGGCCAGGTTCTCCGCCACCGTCAGATGCGGAAACAGCGCGTAGTTCTGAAACACCATGCCGACATTGCGGTGCCGCGCCGGCGCCATCGTCACGTCCTGGTCGCCGAGCCGGACGACCCCTTCATCGGGAACCTCGAAGCCCGCCACGGATTTAAGCAGCGTCGTCTTGCCTGATCCCGAGGGGCCGAGGATGGTCAGGAACTCGCCCTCCTCCACCGCGAGATCGACGCCGTTCAACGCGGTGACGCCGCCAAAGCGTTTGACGATGCCGCTGACTTCGAGCCTCACCCGATCAGCGCCGCAGCATCCAGCGGTTCCAGCGTTCCTGTGCGATGGCGGCATTCGCGGTCCACCAGGCGACGTCGAGCCAGAACTGCTTTTCGATGTTGCCGGGGGCCGTACACATCAGCGGAATCAGTTCGGCCGGGACGAAATCCATGGTGCGACGGTTGAGGCCGGGATAGCCCATTTCCGTCGTATAGACGGCCTGGAGCTCCGGCTGGGTCATCACCGCCATGAAGCGCTGGCCCCAATAGGCCTGCCGCGTGCCGCGCGGAATCCCGAAGGAGCCGGATTTGAGGCTGCCCCCGGTGAACTCGGTCGCGACCGGCGCGCCACGCCGCGTCAGTTCGTAGAAACGCCCGTTCCAGCCGGAGGCCAGCACCACCTCGCGGTCGACCAGCAGCTGCGCCGGCTGCGCGCCCGCGCTCCACCAGACGGTGATGTGAGGGCGGATCTTGTCGAGGCTGCGGAAGGCGCGGTCGAGGTCGAGGGGATAGAGCTGGTCCATCGGCACGCCGTCGGCCAGCAGCGCGAATTCCAGGTTGTCGGCGGGGTGGTTGCGTAGGGAGCGCGGGCCGGGGAAACGCCGCACGTCCCAGAACTCCGCCCAGCCTTTCGGCTGGCTGCCGTTGGGGAAGGCATCGGTGCGGTAGCCCAGCGCGGTGGTATAGGCGGATGAGGTGAGGACATGAGAATCACGCGCATTCTCCGGATAGTCGGAGCGATCGACGACCGAGGTGTCCAGCGGCTCCAGCAGGTTCATCTCCTTCGCCCGCATGGCGTCCTGGCCGCCGATCTCGGTACAGGTCCATTCCGGATTGCCGCTCTCCACCATCGCGCGGAGCTTGCCGAAATCGACCGGCGAGGTGTCCACCACGCGGATGCCGTGCAGCCGTTCGAACGCCGCGAAATAGCTGCGGCGGAAGATGGAGTTCATCGCACCGCCCGAGGCATTGACCACGATCCGGTCCGGCTTGGGCGGCGTGGTCTGCGCGCTGACGATCGCCGGCGAAAGGAGGCCCGCAGCCAGCCCGCTGCCGGCGAGAATCCATGGGCGGCGCCCGGTGAATTGTCTCATGCGGAGGCTTCCTTTCTCGAGATGGGCGATGCTTGAACCGCCGAGCCTATCATCCGGCCCCAGTGCGCGGGGACATGTCAATCAGTTCAGGTGTCATTTCGGAAGCAGAGCCACATGCAACGCATTATAAGGATGATCTGAAATGAATAGGCCGCCGGCTCGCCTTGCGACGCCAAACGCCTCTGCCTAGTCTGCCCTCAAGATCCGCGAAGGCGGCGATATCGAGGGGGAGGCGGGTCATGGCTATTTCGCGTCGGCTGTTCGGGGCAGGGATCGGGGGCGCGCTCGCTGGACCCGGGATAGCCTCGGCACAGGCTCAATGGCCGTCGGAGCGGCCCATCCAGATCATCGTCCCCTTTCCGCCTGGCGGCGGCACCGACCTCAACGTCCGGGCGATGACGACGCATTTCCAGCGGCACCTGCCCGGCTCGCGCTTCGTGATCGTGAACCGGCCCGGCGCGGGGGCCGAGATCGGCTACGCCGCCACCGCCCAGGCGCCGCCGGACGGCTATACGATGGGCACCGTCATCACCCCCAGCCTGCAGACCATCACCATCGAGCGTCAGCCGAGCTACCGGCTGGAGGATTTCGGCTATCTCGGCACCGTCGTGGAGGATCCAGGCGCGTTCTTCGTGGCGCCCAACAGCCCGATGCACAACGTGGCCGATCTCGTGGCTCAGGCGAAGGCGGATCCGGGCGCGATCGCGGTCGGAACGGCGGGCATCGGCTCGGACGACCACCTGCTGATGATCGGGGTGGAGCGTGCGGCGGGCATCCGCCTCAACCACATCCCCTTCTCGGGCCAGGCGCCGACCGTCACGGCCCTCATCGCCGGGCATATCCAGATCGCGTCGATGAACATGGGCGAGAGCATCGCGCTGCTGCGCGAGGGGCGCGTGAAGGCGCTGGCCACTGCCGGCCGTGAGCGCTTCGCCATGGCGCCCGAGGTGCCGACCTTCCGTGAATCCGGCTTTGCGCTGGATACCGGGGTGGTCCGCAGCTTCGTTGTCCCCGTTGCCACGCCGCGCGCCATCCAGGATCGGCTCGCCGAGACGATCGCCGCCACCATGCGCGACCCAGCCTGGATCGCCGAGGCCGAGCGGCTGTTCATCCCACTGCGCTACCGCAACCAGGACGAGACGCGCGGCATCGTGTTCCGCGAGGCGGAAGCGCTGCGGGTCCTGTGGCGCGAACGTTCCTGGAAAGACGGCTGACGACATGACAAGACTGATCGACCTCTCGACCCCCATCAGGACCGGCCATTTCCGCTGGGACGTGGAGCGCCGCCTCGCCAAGAGCCACGACACCGGGGGCGGGCAGGCAACCTGGGCCGGCTGGAACGTCCACGCCTTCACTCATATGGACAGCCCGCGCCACGTCGATCCCGAGGGCTTCACCACCGACGCCATCAGCTTGGACATGACGGTCGGCCCCGGCGCCGTCGTCGATGTTTCGGACGTGCCGGCCAATACCGCGATCAGCGCGGAACGTCTTGCCGCCGCCGGCGCGCATCTTCAGCCCGGCGACTTCGCTCTTATCCGCACCCGCTGGGACGAGCGGGCGAGCATCGACACGCCTGAATTCTGGGCGAACGCGCCGTGGATGACGGCCGAGGGTTCGATCTGGCTGCGTGAACGCGGCATCAAGGCGATCGGCTACGATTTCCCGCAGGACTACTGCATCCGCTTCTTCCTTAACGGCGAAAAGCGCCCGCCGCTGCCGGAGCACGTGACGCAGTTCCACTTGCTCGCGCGGGGCGTGATCATGTTCGAATATCTCTGCAACATGGGCTCGCTGCGGCAGCCGCGAAATCAGGTGATCGGCTTGCCGCTGAAGCTGCCGGACAGCGACGGCGCGCCCGCCCGCGTCATCGTCATGGAGGACGAGGCGTGAGATTCGCAGGGCAGACGGCCCTCGTCACGGGCGGCGGCGCGGGGATCGGCGCCGGGATTGCCGTGCGGCTCGCAGCCGAGGGCGCGGCGGTGCTGATCGCCGACCTCAACCTGGAAGGCGCGGAAAGGACCGCCGAGGAGATCCGCCAGGCGGGCGGCCAGGCGCTGGCCTTCCGGATGGATGCCGCATCGCCTGCCGATGCCGCGGCTGCCGTCGCCGAGGCGGAAGCGCGTTTCGGTCGGCTACGGATCGCGGTTTGCAACGCCGGCATCACCGATCGCATCCCCGTGCTCGACATGCAGCTGGAAGCCTTCGAACGGATCATCCGCACCAACCTGACCGGCTGCTTCGTCACCGCGCAGGCCGCGGCGCGCGCGATGTCGCGCGGCGGTGAGGATGAATGGGGCGGGCGGATCGTCACCATCTCCTCGGTGTCGGGACAGTTCGGCGGCACCGGCCGCGCGGCCTATGGCGCGAGCAAGGGCGGCATCGAGACGCTGACCAAGGTGCTGGCGGTGGAGCTGGCCCCGTTCGGCATCGTGGTGAACGGCGTGGCGCCGGGCCCGACGCAGATCGCGCGCACGGCGCATGGGCCGCGCCAGCGCTCGGCCTTCCTCGATCGCATGGCGGTGAAGCGCTACGGCACGCCGGGGGACATCGCGGGCGCCGTCGCCTTTCTCTGCAGCGAGGATTGCGGCTTCATCGCGGGCCAGATCCTCAATGTCGATGGTGGCTTTGCCGCGGCGGGCGTCATGTACGACCCCGCCGAGGGCGCTTAGGACGAGCGCCGGCGCACCCAGCGCACGGCGACTGCCCAGGTTCTGCTCAAGGCGCCGCGTCCGCCGGATGCGAACAGATTCCGAACGGATTGCGCGATCCGCCGGCCGAAGACGTGTGCCGCATGCCAGGCTGGGATGCCTTCGAGTGTCCGGTGCCCGAGGTCCAATATCCAGGTCAGTGCGCCATAAACTTTAGCGAACCATGGCACCTGCAGCATCTTCGGCCGGGCGATGGCGAAGACGCGGGTGGAAAACGCCACGCCGAATATCTTCGTCCCCATGATCAGAAAGACGGCTGTGACATAGTGGTGGTTGTGCAGCAGCCAGAGCTCGCCGAGCTTGAGCAACGGCACGAGCGGCACGAAGGGCACCACGAAGATCGCGATGACGGCACCCGGGCTGAGCCGTTCCACCAGCCGCTCCAGCGCGGCGAAGAGCGGCAGCCGTCCGAGCCAGCCGCCCAGCGCGGCCAGCCAGCGCCACAGCGTCACCTCGATCAGCACGGACAGGACGGCGAGCGCGATCACCAGCGGCGCGAAGAGCCGCCGGGCGAGGCGCCGCAGCTGAAGCTTCCGATAAGGTGACGTCGTCGTGACTCCGATGCTCCGCATGCATTCTAGCCCAGACGGACTTCGCAACCCAATGGCTTGGCAGTCCGCGCTCCCGCGTGCACAGGTGAGCCGAAGGAGCCCCGACGATGATTCTCCGCCGCCGACATTTTTTCGCAGCGCCGCTCCTCGGCACGGCCGCCTACGCGCAGACCCCGCAATGGCCGACGCGTCCGGTTCGCCTCATCGTACCCTACGCGGCGGGCGGCCCATCCGACATCATCGCGCGGGCGGTGCAGAGCAGGCTTTCCGCCGCGCTCGGGCAACCCGTTGTCGTGGAGAACCGCGGCGGCGGCGGCGCCATGATCGGCACCGAGGCCGTCGCGCGGGCTGACGACGGCCACACCTTCCTCGTCGCCGACAGCCCGCACACCATCATTCCCGCCGTCCAGCCGAGAGTGCCCTACGACCCCGTCGGCGATTTCGCGCCGGTCGGCCTGCTCGGGGCGGTGGCGATGATCCTCATGGTGAATGCGCGCCATCCGGCGACCGATCTGGCGAGCTTCCTCGCCATGGCGCGCGCCCAGCCGGAGACGACCACCTTCGGCAGCTCGGGGATCGGCAGCCTGACGCATCTGCTGCCCGAGTGGCTGGCGCAGCTCGCCGGCGTCCGCTTCACCGTCGTGCCCTATCGCGGCTCCGGCCCGGCCCTGCTGGATGTGGCGGCCGGGCAAATCGCGGCGATCTTCTCCAGCACGCTTTCGGCGGCCGGTCCGTTGAGCGACGGTTCCGTCCGCCCGATCGCCGTCGCCTCCGCCTCGCGCCTGCCGGCGCTGCCGGACATGCCGACCTTCCGCGAGAGCGGGCTTGAGATGGTCTCCGGCAACTGGTGGGGCGTCCTGGCACCGCGCCGCACGCCGCCGCCGGCGATCGAGCGGCTGAGTGCGGGGCTGACCGTGGCGCTGGCCGACCCGAACACCCGCGAGCGCATGGCGGCGCTGGGCATCGAGCCGCGTCCGCAGGGCCCGGTGCCTTTCGGCGAATTGCTGGCGACGGAATTTCGGACCTGGGCGCAAGTCGCCCGCGCGGCGGGGGTGAGTGCACAGTGACACGGGAAGTTTTCTTCGGCGCGTTGAACGCGGATTCGGCGCTCTGGTCCGATTTCGACAGCATCTGCGCCTTTGGCGGTCGCCTGCAGGGCACGCCCAGCTGTGATGCCGCCTTCGACTTCGTGGCCGCACGCATGGCGGCGATCGGCCCGGTCCGGGATGCGCCGACGCGCTACAACGGCTGGACCTTCGGCGACCTGCGCATCACCACGCCCGGCGGCGTCGAGATCCCCGCCATGCCGCTCGTCGGCTCCGTGTCGACGCCGGGCGATGGCCTGGAGCTGGAGGTCCTCGATCTCGGGCGCGGCACGCCCGAGGATGTCGCGGCGGCGGGTGAGGCGGTGCGCGGAAAGGCCGTCCTGCTCGAGCACGAATACGCCTTCGCCACCGACACCATCCATCGCCGCTACAAGCTGCGCGCCGCTGTCGAGGCCGGCGCCGCCGCCGTGATCATGGTGCAAGGCATCCCCGGCATCGGCGGTGTTTCGGGCGGCGCCAATGGCTGCCCGCTTCCCGGTTTCGGCATCGGGATCGAGGGCGCCCAGCAACTGCTGCATGCGGGGCGCGGCCACTTCTTCCTGCGCGGACAGCATCACGTCGCGACCACGCGGAACCTGATCCTGGACTTCCCGGGCCGGGGGGCTGGGAGGGTGGTGCTGACGGCCCATCTCGACGGCCATGCGCCCGGCGAAAGCGCGATCGACAATGCATCCGGCGTCGCGGGCCTATTGGCGCTGGCGCGGGCGATCGTCCCGCTGCTCGGCGAATGCGGCCTCATGGTCTGCGTCTTCGGCGCGGAGGAGTGGTCGCTTTCGGGCTCGCGAGCCTGGCTGGGCGGGTTGCCTCCTGCCGAGATCGCCGCGATGACCGTGAACCTCAATCTCGACAGCATCGTGGGCAGTCCGCGCCTGACGGCATTGACCTCGGGCTTCCCCGTGCTCGCCGAGGAGATCGGCCGCTCGGGTGCGCCGCTGGCTATCCGCGACGTGCTGATGGTGAATTCCGACCACGCGAACTTTGCCGCAAAGGGCGTGCCGGCTCTGCGGCTCATCGCGGGCTTCAACGAGCCGGATTGTGCGGTGTCGCGCCTGCTGACGGCGGCCGATACGCGGGTGCTGGTCAGCGAGCCGGAGCTGCTTGGCGGGACCGGAATCGCCGGCGAAGTGCTCTGGCATCTGCTGTCCCTGCCGGCGGCAGCAGCGGCGGACCTGCGCCGCGACGCCGCCGATGCGGGGCCGCTGGTCAGCCTCCTCGCGCCGCTGCCATCGTCATCGATGTAGGGAACCGCTCATGGAAATCGATCAACAGCCCAGCTCCAACCTTGCCGCCTGGACGGGACGCCTGCTCCGCGCGCTGGTCGTGCTGTTCCTGCTCTTCGACGGCATCATCAAGGTGATGCAGCTCGATATCGTCGCCACGACCATGACCCAGCTCGGCTATCCGACCGACCTGTCCTTTGGCCTCGGCGCGATGACGCTGGTCATCGCCATCCTCTACGCGATACCGCGCACATCGCTGCTGGGCGCGGTGCTGCTGACGGGGCTGCTCGGCGGGGCCATCGCCACCCATCTGCGGGTCGGTAGCCCCGTCTTCAGCCATCTTCTCTTCGGCGTGTATCTTGGGGTGATGGCCTGGGGCGGGCTTTACCTGCGGGACGGCCGGCTGCGCGCGCTCTTTCCCGTTCGGCGCTCATCCGACCTGCCCTGGTGAGCCGCTGGCGCTATGACAGCGTGAAGGCCTCATGGATCGCCGATTGTACCGCGCCACCCAGCACGGCGCCGCCACCCGCGACATAGATCCAGTCGCCGATCGCGGTGGCCGCCACGGCATGGCGCGGTGTGAGCATGGGCGCATGGCGCTGCCAGGTATCGCTGGCGGGGTCGTAGCTTTCCATCTGGCCGAAGACCTTCGCGTCGCGCGGCACGCGGCGTTCGAGGATGCCGCCCTCGCCGCCCATGCAGAAGACGCGGCCGCGATAGATCACCATTCCATGGCCGGAGCGCGTCGTCGGCATGGGCGCGCGCAGTTCCCAGTTGTCGTCCTGCGGCAGGTACACGTGATGCAGGTCGGTGTTGTACTGGAAGGTGTTGAAGCGCCCGCCGACGACGTGGATCAGCCCGTTATGCGTGACGCACCCGACATGGTCGCGCGCCGCCGGCAGCGGGCGCCGGCGCTCCCAGCGATCGGTGGCGGGGTCGTAGACCTCGTGCCAGGCGACGCTTGCGCGCTCGTCGGCAGGATCCGTGCCGCCGCCGATGAGATGGATCTTGCCCTCATGGACCACCGCTGCTGCGGCGGCGCGCTGCCGGGGCAGGCGGGCGATCTCGGACCAACGGTTGGACGCCACGTCGTAGACAAACGCCAGGTCGTCGCAGGCGCGGTTCTGCTCGATGAAGCCGCCGAGCGCATAGACCTTGCCGGCATCGGCCACCACGGCGACATGGTTCGCCCCGCGCGGCAACGGCGCGGCGTCGAACCAGCGGTCGGCGCCGGGGTCGTAGACGGTGTGGTAGGCCTGGTTGAAGCGCCCCTCGCCATAGCCCCCGACCACATGCATCCGGCCGTTCCAGGCGGTGGCCCAGGCCATCTCGCTGCGCGGGATCGGCATATCCGCCCGCGCGACCCAGCGCCCCGCGGGGCCGGCCGGGGCGGGGCTGTCGGTGACGCGCTGCGCTTCCTGCTGGGGCGTCATGTGGTGCGGCGTCCCGCCCTCGAACACGTTGTGGTACGGCACCGTCGAGGGCGTGAGCGGCGTCAGCGCCGGGGCGGGGTGCTGATGCTGGGTCTGTGCCAGGGCTGGCGCGCTCAACATGGCGGCGCTTGCGCCGAGAAGGTGACGACGGTTCATCGCAGCTGGCTCCGGATCGGGACGGCGCCAACCTAGCGCAGATGTAATCCCGTCGGAATTCAATTCACGGGCTTCCCATTGCTTTTGCGGCACCCGCCTGAAGTTCGGCGGCGAAGGCCTCGCTCAGCCGGTCGCGTATGCCGCCGCGCGGTCGGAGCATCAGGTAGCGGAAGTTCACTTTGGGCAGAAAGGGCAGGGCGGTGATGGCCAGGCCCTTCGCCTCGTCTGCGGCGACCAGTGGATTGACCAGCGCCACGCCAAGACCGGCAGCCACCAGCCGGCAGAGGGTCGCGCTATAGGGCGTCTCCAGCTGGAGACGTGGCGTGATCCCGGCACTGCGGAACGCCTCCTCCGCCGCGTGCCGCATGCCGTCATTCAAAGCCAAGGCGAGGAAGCGTTCCTCGGCGACGTCCTGCGGGCCGATGGGGCGCCGCAGCCGGGCCAGCCGATGGCCGCGCGGCACCACCAGCACGCCCGGCAACGAAAGAAACTCCTCCTCCTCCACCGCGGGGAAACCGCTGCGCGGCGCAACGAGCGCGAGATCCGCCTGCCGCGACGCCACCCACTCGTAGATCGTGCTCGAGGGCCGGACCTGGAACGACACCGTCGCTTCCGGCCGCCCGCGCAGGAAGCGGGCGAGCGCATCGGCCATCAGCCCGCCGGAGAGCGCGGGCAGGCACGCCACGCGCAGCCGGCCGGTGCCGAAGTTCCGGATGTCCTGTGCCGCGATGCGCAGCCGGTCGAGCCCGGTAAAGGTGCGGTCCACTTCGCGGAGAAAGGCCTCACCCTCCGGCGTCAGCCGCGCAGCGCCCTGGCCGCGCAGGAAGAGGGGAAAGCCGATCGCCGCTTCGAGCCGGGCGACGGAGCGGGTGAGGGAGGGCTGCGCGATGGCCAGCGCCCGCGCGGCGCGGGAGAAACCGCCATGCTGCGCGACGGCGCGGAATGATTCGACCTGTCTGAAATCCATCGGAGCGTGTTTCCATGCCTCTGCCGTATGGAAACTGCGGCATAAAGTATTTGACAGCATGGCGGCGCAGGCCGGTCAATGAACGTCATGAAAAGTACCAAATCCGCCGCATGACTCACGCCGCCTTCCATCCCGACTTCCGCGCCGAGCCCTATTGGTGGCTGGCTGCGCCGCCGGAGGATGATCGCGGCACGCCGCTTCCCGCCCGCGCCGATTTCGTCATCGTCGGCAGCGGCTTCGCCGGCCTTTCCGCCGCACTCGAGGCCGCACGCGGCGGGGCGGATGTGGTGGTGCTGGATGGCGGGCCGCTGGGCGGCGGCGCCTCCTCGCGCTCCGGCGGCATGGTGAGCTCGGGCCAGAAGCTGGTGCTGACCGAGGCACTTGCCGGCCTGCCGGCGGCCAAGCAAATCGCGGCGCTGGAGGACAGCAAAGCCACCTTCGAATTCCTCAAGGAGCTGGTGACGCGCGAGAACCTCGACGCCGATCTCCAGCTCTGCGGCCGCTTCTTCGGTGCCTTCACCCCCGCGCACCTGGCGACGCTGAGGCGCAACGCCGAGACGCTGCATGCCAAGACCGGCGTCACCATCCGCATCCTCTCGCGCGAGGAGCAGCATGAGGAGGTCGGTTCCAACTACTTCCATGGCGGCTTCGTCGTGGAGGAATATGGCGGCCTGCATCCGGCCAAGCTCAACCTGGCGCTGCGCAACGCCGCGCGGAGTGCCGGCGCACGCCTCTTCAGCCATGCGCGCGTCCAGGGCACGCAGCGCGACGGCGCGGGCCATCTAGTGAAGACCGAGCGCGGCGACATTCGCGCGACGCATGTCCTCTTCGCCACCAACGGCTACACCGATGCCGCCGACCCCTGGCTGCGGAAGCGTATCGTGCCGGTGCGCAGCTACCAGATCGCCACCGAGCCGCTGCCGCCGGGCCTGATGGACAAGCTGATCCCGCGCCGCCGCATGGTGACCGACAGCCGCAAGGAACTGACCTATGCGCGCCCCTCGCCGGACGGCACGCGCATCCTGCTCGGCTGCCGTCCGGGCGCCATGCCGGGCGAGCCGGAGGACATGGCGCTGGCACTGCGCGCCCGCATGCTGCGCATCTGGCCGGAGCTGGCGCCGCTGCGGCTCACCCATGCCTGGGGCGGCTACGTCGGCATGACCGCGGACCGCATCGCGCATGTCGCCGAGCATGACGGCGTGATGCATGCCGTCGGCTGCAACGGCAACGGCGTGGCGCTGATGACCTACCTTGGTTGGCACGCGGCGCAGCTCATCCTCGGGCGTACGAACCGCCGGGCCTTCTTTGCCGATATCCCGTTTCCGGCCGTGCCGGAGCCGGTTGGCCGCAGCTGGTTCGTGCCCCTGGCCAGCGCCGCCTATCACCTGCGCGACCTCGCCGCGAACCCTGCCGAGGTCGTCGCCGAACGCCTGGGCCGGCCCGGCGAGCCGCTTACCGGCACCACCAGCAAGGAGAGTTGAGATGAGCATATTCCGCAGGACCCTGACGGCCGGAGCCATGCTCTGGCTCGGCCTGGGCGCCGCCCAGGCGCAGCTTCCCCCGCTCCCCGCCACGATCCGCGATGCTGGTGTGCTGCGCGCGGGCGTGCGCTGCGACCAGCCGCCCTACGGCTTTCGCGGCCCCGATGGCGGTTTCGCCGGCGTCGAGGTGGAGATGGCACGCCAGATGGCCGCCTATGCCTTCGGCAGCCGCGACAAGATCGACCTGCAATGCGTCACCGCGGAGAACCGCATCCCGCAGCTCAACGCCCGCCGCGTGGACCTGCTCATCGCCACCCTCGGCATCACGCCCGAGCGCGCCCGCGTCATCGACTTTTCCGAGCCCTATCGCTGGGGCGGCTCGGACCTGCTGGTCCGTCGCGACAGCCCGATCCGCGTCCTGGACGACGCCCGCAACCGCAACGTGATCATGCTGCGCGGCACGACCCAGGCGCTGTGGTTCGACGCGAACTGGCCGGGCATGAGCACGATGCGCCTCAACACCATCTCGGACGGGCTGCAATCGCTGATCCAGGGGCGCGGCGATGCCCTGGCGGGCGATGCCGCGACGCTCATCGTCATCGCCGCGCGCGACCAGAACCTCCGCATGGTCGGCGAGATCTTCGCCCTCTCGGACGCCGCCGTCGGGCTGCGGAAGAACGAGCCGGAATGGATGGCCTGGATCAACGCCGCCCTGTCGCGGATGAAGGCGGAGAACCTCTACAACGGCTGGATCGAGGCCGTGGTGGCCCCTGAGATCCGGCAGTCCTACCTCGACGCCTTCAACGCACCGCGGCCTCCCTCGCGCTGATGGAGTTCGACCTCGACTATTTGCTGCGGCAAGGGCCGGCGCTGCGCGCTGGCCTGATGGTGACCATCCAGGTGAGCGCGATTGCCATCGTGCTCTCCATCGCCATCGGCCTGGCCGGAGCCGCCGCGCGCATGTTGCGCGTGCCGGTGCTGAACCAGGCCTTCGTCGGCTATGTCGAGTTCATCCGCAACACGCCGCTGCTGGTGCAGATCTTCTTCGTCTTCTTCGGGCTGCCCACGATCGGGCTGACGCTCTCGCTCTTCTGGTCGGGCGTCCTGTCGTTGACGCTCTGGGCTGGCGCCTTCCAGACCGAAAACCTGCGCGGTGGCCTCGCCACCATCAGCTCGGGTTTGCGCGAGGCATCCCGGGCGCTGGGCCTGACGAGCTTTCAGTACCTGCGGCTGGTCGGCCTGCCGCTCGCCGTGCGGGTCAGCCTGCCATCGATCCTCAACACCTGCGTCTCTCTGGTGAAGAACAGCGCCTATGTGTCCGCCATCGGGCTGCAGGACCTTTCCGCCGTCGCCTTCGAGCGCATCGCCAACGATTTCCGCGCCTTCGAGATGCTGTCGGTGCTGCTGGCCGGCTATCTCGCCCTCGTGCTTTCGCTGAGCTTTTCCGTCCGCGTGCTGGAGCACCGGCTGCAGGCGCCGTTCCGCCGATGATCGAAACGCTCGACCTCATCCGGGCCAACGCGCCGCTGCTGCTGATCGGCCTGCGCTCGACGCTCTACCTCGCCGCGGTCACGCTGGTTGCTGCCACTGGGATCGGCGTGCTGCTCGGCACGCTGGCCACGCTTAGGCCTCGCTGGATCCGCGCTCTCTCGGCCCTCTATGTCGAGGTCTTCCGGGACATCCCGCTGATCGTGACGATCTTCGCCATCTTCTTCGGTGGGCCCTTCCTGGGCGTGCCGCTGGAGCCCTTTCCGGCGGTGGCACTTGGCCTCTCGCTCTGGGGCGGGGCCAACGGCGCCGAGATCGTGCGCGGCGGCCTCCAATCCATCCCGCACGGCCAGCGAGAGGCAGCGACGGCGCTCGGCCTTCACCTTTGGAAAATCTACCTGCTGATCCTCTGGCCGCAGGCGCTGCGGGCGATGCTGCCCGCCTTCACCGGCCTGCTGGCGCTGATCGTGCAATCCACCTCGCTCGGCGCGCTGGTCGGCGTCACCGAGTTCCTGAAGGCCGGCGGCCTGATCATCGAGACCAGCACGGTGATGCGCGGCGTGAACCCGGCCTTCGGCGTCTACGGCTTTGTCCTGCTCGTCTACTTCGCGATCTGCTCCGTCATCACCGCGCTCTCGCGCTGGCTGGAACGCCGGCTCGCGAGGCGCGGCGGGGTAAATACCGTGCGGGCGCCGGACGCGGCACGGGTCTGAACCAAAACAAAAACTGGGGAACACCATGTCCGTCGCATCCAAGGTCAGCCGCCGGCTGTCCGAGACCATCGCCCCCGAGGTGATCGAGCACATCTACGGCCCCCGCCTGGCGGGCGAGATGATCGCGACCTTCCCGCTCTTCGGCGCGCTCAATGCCGCGCATCTCGTCATGCTGGCGCGACAGGGCATCCTGACGCCAGCGCAGGCGACCACCATCGCCGGCGGGCTGCTGCGCATCGCGGACGAGGGGCCCGAGGGTATCGACGCGGACCCCGCGCTGGAGGATGCGTATTTCAACATCGAGGCCAGGCTGGTCGAGCTGGTCGGAGCCGATGCCGGCGGGCGGCTGCACATCGCGCGCAGCCGCAACGACCTCTCGGCCGCGGCGGATCGGCTCCGCGCGCGCGACATCCTGCTCGACCTCCTGGACGGCGCCGCCAAAGTCCGCCGCACCTTCATCGAGCGCGGCCGCGAATTCGCGGAGGTCGTGATGCCTGGCTACACGCATCTCCAGCCCGCGCAGCCCATCACCTTTGGCTATTACCTCACCGGGCTGGCATCGGCGCTGGAGCGTGATGCGGAGCGGCTGCTGGACCTATGGAAGCGCCTCAACATCTCGCCCATGGGCGCGGCGGCGTTGGCGACGACGACCTTCCCGATCGATCGGGCGCTGACGGCCGAGCTGCTCGGCTTCGACGGGGTGCTGGAGCACGGGCTGGACTGTGTGGCGAGCCGCGATTTCTCCCTGGAGCTGATCGCTGCCGCCGCGCAGATGAGCCTGACGCTCAGCCGCTTTGCCGAGGACATGCACGTTTTCGTGACCTACGAATTCTCCTCGGTGGAGTTCCCGGATTCGGTCTGCGGCACCTCCTCCATCATGCCGCAGAAGAAGAACCCGGTGGTGCTGGAGCATCTGAAGGGCAAGGCCGCGCATGTGGTCGCCGCCTTCGGTTCCGCCGGCGCCTGCATCCGTGCGAGCCATTTCACCAACACGCTCGACGCCCATCGGGAGGGCCAGGCGATGATCTGGCCGGGCCTTGCCGAGGCGCAGCGCGCCCTGGCCCTCGCGGGCATCGCCGCTGCCACCGTGCAGCCGAAGACCGAGCTCCTGCTGGACCGGGCGCGGAAGAACTTCTCGACCGCCACGGACCTCGCCGACGCGCTCGTGCGCTTCGCCGGGATGGATTTCCGCACGGCGCATCACGTCGCCGGCGCGGTGGTTCGGCGGCTGATGGATGCGGGCCTGCGGGCCGATGAGGCGGATGTCGCGCTCGTGGATGCCGCCTGCATGGAGGTCGCCGGGCGCCCCGGCGGGCTCGATGCCGATCAGATCGCGCAGGCGCTGGACCCGGTCCGCGGCGTCACCGCCCGCACCGTCACGGGCGGCACCGCGCCGGTCGAGGTCCGGCGCATGGCAGACCGCATGGCGCTGCGGCTCGCCGAGGACGTGGCACGCGTGGCGGTGTGGCGCACGCGGCTGGTCACCTCCGCCGCGAGGCGCACGGACGCCTTGCGTGAGCTCGCGGCTGGCTGATCGCTCCTCACGCTCCGGAGGCCTGGGCAGGGGCGCATTTCTGGCTGGTATTGCAGCACGCCTTCCCTATTGTATCCCGCAAAAGACACTAGGGGAGGCAACGGGGTGCAATTATCCGACCGGATTACCGGCGGGATGCTCGTGGCGTTGGGGGCGGCTTCGGCCTGGAGCGGATCGCTCCTGCCGGCCGTACCAGGCCAGGATGTCGGTCCCGCCGCATTTCCCATGATCATCGGCTTCGGCCTGATGGGCTGCGGCGCGCTGATCGCCATCGGCATCGGCCGCAGCTTCGAGGTCGATGATCTCGACGAACCCGCGCCGAAGACCGGTCCGCTGAGTGGCCTGCGTGTGCTGATCCCGCCCGCGCTGCTCCTCTTCTATGCCCTCGCCGCCGACACGCTGGGCTTTCTGCCGACGGCCGCCATCATGGTCCTGCTCGGCGCCAAGGCGCTCGGCGCGAAATGGCCGCTGGCGATCTCCATGGCGATCATCGGCCCGGTGCTGGTCCACCTCGCCTTCTACAAGCTGCTGCGGGTGCCCTTGCCCCCCGGCCTGCTGCCGGCGCCCTGGTAGATGGACGCCGTCATCGAAGGCTTCCGCCTCGTCGCGGAGCCGGATGTGCTGATCGCCATCTTCCTCTCGGCCATCTACGGCCTGGTCGTGGGCTCCTTGCCGGGCCTTTCCGCCACCATGGCGACGGCGCTGCTGGTGCCCGTCACCTTCTGGCTCTCGCCCATCGCCGCGATCGCCACCATCATCACCGCCTCGGCCATGGCCATCTTCTCCGGCGACATTCCGGGCGCGCTGCTGCGCATCCCCGGCACGCCCGCCTCGGCCGCTTATACGGACGAGGCCTATGCCATGACCCGCAAGGGCCAGGCCGAGCTGGCCCTTGGCGCGGGCCTCTGGTTCTCGGCCATCGGCGGCATCGTCGGCACGCTCTCGCTGATGCTGCTGGCGCCGGCGCTGGCGGAGATCGCGCTCTCCTTCTCCACCTACGAGTATTTCTGGCTGGCCTTCCTCGGCCTGATGTGTGCGACGCTGGTCGCGCGCTCCTCGCCGATCAAGGCCATTGCCTCGATGCTGCTGGGCCTGCTGATCTCCTGCATCGGGATGGAGAATCCTGCCGGCACGCCGCGCTTCACCTTCGGCATCCCAGACCTGCTCGGCGGCATCGAGCCGATCCCGGCGCTGGTCGGCGTCTTCGCGGTGAGCGAGGTGATGCGCGCGATGGCGACGGCCGAACCGCCCAAGCTGCCCGACCGTAAATTCGGGTCGATCCTCGCCAATCAGTGGATGCTGACGAAGAAATACCAATGGCCGATGTGGCGCGGGAATTTCGTCGGCATCATCATCGGCGTGCTGCCGGGGGCCGGCGCCGACATGGCCGCCTGGGTCAGTTATGCGATGTCCAAGCGCTTCTCCAAGGAGCCGGAGAAGTTCGGCACCGGCCATCCCGAGGGACTGGTCGAGGCTGGTGCGTCCAACAACGCGTCGCTGGCCTCGGGCTGGGTGCCGAGCCTGCTCTTCGGCATCCCCGGCGACACCATCACGGCCATCGCCATCGGCGTGCTCTACATGAAGGGGCTGAACCCGGGCCCGACGCTCTTCACTGAGCGCGCGAGCAGCATGTACGCGCTCTACATCATCTTCATCCTGGCCAATATCATCATGATCCCGCTGGGCATCGTGATGATCCGTCTGGCCTCGCGCGTGCTGAGGGCGCCGCGTTCCTCGGTGATGCCGCTGATCCTGCTGCTCTGCGCGGTCGGCTCCTTCGCGACGGGGAGCAACGTGTTCTCGGTGATGCTCGTCGGCGTCTTCGGGTGCCTCGGCTACGCCATGGAGAAGAACGGCTACCCCGTTGCGGCGCTGGTGCTCGGCATCGTCATGGGCAGCATGGTCGAGACGAACTTCATCACCAGCCTCATCAAGTCGGACGGCGACGTGCTGCCCTTCTTCGAGCGGCCCGTCTCTTCCATCCTGGCCGGGTTGACCTTCGCCGCGCTGCTCTGGCCGCTCGGCGCTTGGGCCTGGGCCCGCTTTCCAGGGCGGCGGCGGCGAACGGCCGCCGCCGCCGAATGACACTTAAAAAACAAAACAGGGAGAAAGCGACATGACCAAGACAACCCGCCGCACGCTGCTCGGCGCCGGCGCCGCGCTGACGGCCGCACCTGCGCTGGCTCAAGCCCGCTGGCCGGTCCGTCCCGTGCAGATGCTCTGTCCCTGGGCGGCCGGCGGCGGCACCGACGCCGTCGTGCGCATCATCGCCACCTTGCTGGAGAAGGAAGTCGGCCAGCCCTTCAACGTCGTGAACCGCACCGGCGGATCGGGCGTGGTCGGCCATGCCGCGCTCGCCCAGGCGGCGCCCGACGGCTACACTGTCGGCATTATCACGGCCGAAATCTGCATGCTGCATTGGGCGGGCCTGACCGAGGTCACCTACCGCAACTTCACGCCGCTCGGCCTCATGAACAACGATCCGCCGGGGATCCAGGTGAACAACACCTCGCCCTATCGCGATGTCCGGCAGCTGGCGGACGCGATCAAGGCCAGCCGGCCCGGCCAGATGAAGGCGAGCGGCACGGGGCAGGGCGGCATTTGGCACCTGGCGCTGGCGGGTTGGCTGCAGGCGATGGGGCTGCCGGCGGGGCACGTGCGCTGGGTGCCGTCGAACGGCGCGGCGCCGGCCATGCAGGACCTCGCGGCCGGTGGGCTCGACTTCACCACGAACTCGGTCGTCGAGGGCCGGGCGATGATCGACGCCGGGCGCGCCCGCAGCCTCGCGGTGATGGCGACCGAGCGGCTCGGCGTCTTCCCGACCATTCCGACGCTGAAGGAGGCCATGGGCATCGACTACGCGACCGGCGCCTGGCGCGGGATCGCGGGCCCGCTGAACTTCCCGGCCGAGGCGCGCACGGCGATGAATGCAGGGTTGGACCGCGTTTTCAAGTCACGGGAGTATAACGAGTTCATGAACGCCCGCGGCTTCGGCCTCTCCTATGCCGATGCCGATGGCTTCGGCCGGTATATGGCGGCGGCGGATGTATCGCTGGGCGATGCCATGAAGTCGGCGGGGCTGGCGCGGAGCTGAAGGCTCGGCGACCGAACTGGTGATGCAGGCCGTGGCGGGCGAATCAGCCCGCCACGGCAGTCAGGCGGTTGGATCGATCGCGTTGGCGACCGCCTCTTTTTTGGACTTGGGGAGCAGCTTCATCGTGAGGATGAACGCGGCCAGCGCGCAGCAGATGCCGTTGGTCACGATCAGCGGCCACTGTCCCAGCATCACCCCATAGGTAAGCCAAAGC
>JAQGHY010000300.1 GCA_028291455.1 Rubritepida sp.
AATGCCGCGGCTAGGCTGGGGGTGAGTGGCGGCGGCGGCGGGCGCACGCGGTCGGCGAGCGGTGCTAGCTCGGGGGTGGCCAGGGCGGCGCGGAAGGCCGGGCTCAGCTCGGCGAGGCGGGCGGCCGGCTCCTCGCCCTGGCGGCAGGCGAGGTCCTGGATCTGTCGGGCCAGGGTTTCGGCGGGCTCGTCGCCGACGGCATCGGCACTGGCGGCCAGACGCTCGGCGGCGGCAACCAGTTCGGGGCCGGGCGTGTCGAGCGCCATGGCCAGAAATTCTGCGGCGGGGCGGAGGTCACCCGTGAGGGGCGGCACGGGATCGCCGCCGGTCGCGGCCTGGAGGAGCATCAGCGCCCGGCGCAGGCGCCCGAGCGCGGCTAGGCGGTGAGGCGCGATGGGCAGCGCGTCGAAGAGCCGGGCGAGGCGCGGCAGCTTGGCATCGCGTGCCGCCTGGGCGAGCCGGCCGGCCTCGCGCGGATCGACGGCGACCAAGGGCAGTTCGATCGCAAGGCGCGAGGCGAGGGTGATGCGCAACGGGTCGAGCGTGGAGGCGGCTACGATCGGCGCAAGCGGGGTGGTCTCAGGCCGGCCATCGGCCAAGGCGCCGAGGCGGGCCAGCAAAGCGGCGGGCGGCTGCTGGTCCTGGTGCCGGTCGAGCAAGGCGCTGCGCTGGCTGCGGAGCGCGTCGACGGCTTCCAGCAACGCATTGCGCGCGGCGCTGTCGAGCGCGAGGCGCCCGGCGCGGGCCAGGCCCAGCACATCCTCGGCCTTGTGCGCGAGCGCGCCGAGGCCGGTGGCGCCGATCGCCGAGGACATGCCCTTCAGGCTGTGCATGGCGCGAAACAGCACGTCGACCGGGGTTTGCCCGGCGAGGCCCTGCTCCAGCGCGTCCAGGTGTTCGGCGGTCTCGGCGGCGAATTCCTGCCAGAGGGGATCGTCGGCTTCCATCGCCTAGGCCTCCAAGCCGGCGGCGTGGCGCGCGGTGGCGAGGATTTCGGCGCCGGCGCGTTCGGCGAGGTCGGGCGAGAGGGCGCCAGACGGTTTGGCTACGGCCGCGAAGGCCCCGCGCCGCAACACCTCCAAGGCGGCGGCGCTGCCGGGATGCGCGGCGGAGGAGACGACTACCACCGCGCCATGCCCCGCCAGCGCCCATTCGGCAAGGAAACCCATGCCGTCCAACACCGGCATTTCGAGGTCGAGCAAGGTCAGGTCCGGGTGGAGCTCAGCCTGCGCGGCCAGGCCCTCGGCGCCGTCTACGGCCTCTCCCACCACGGCGAAGCGCGGATCGCCGGCGAGGATGCCTCGCAGCATGCGACGCATCATGGCGCTGTCGTCGATGATGAGCGTGCGGACCGGCCGTGCCTCCTCGGGTTCGGCGGAGCCTTCGGCCAGGGCGGCCAGCTCCCCGGCGGCCTGGCGCAGGTCCTCCAGCGCCTCGACCTCCTCCAGCTCACGCAGGCGGGACTGGAGCGGAGCGAGCTCCATGCCGTCGGCCATGGCGCGCAGATTGGCGAGGGAGCGCCGCGCGGCGGGGAGGTCCGCCGCGATGGCGAGATCCGCACAGCCCTGGGCGAATTCCTCGCGGAAGGCGGCGAGCAGTTCTTCGTCCATCACGCCCCCCATAGTCCGCGCAGGCGAAGGCCGATCGCCTCGGGGCGGAGTGCTTCGGCGGTGGGAACCTGGGCGCGCGTGGCTTGCGGCATGCCGCCGACCACGGAGGATTCCGCGGTCTGGACCAGGATGCGCCCGCCCTGCTGGGCCAGCGCGCCGGCGCCGGCTGCGCCGTCCTCGCCCATGCCGGTCAGCACCACGGCGCAGGCGGGTAGGCCGAGCAAGGCGGCGGAGCGGAACAGCAGGTCGGCCGAGGGATGCACGGGGGCGTTGCTGGGCGCCAGCCGCATCACGAAAGAATCCCGCAGACGGACCAGCACGCCATCGGTGGGGAGCAGTACGGCCTCGCCGGCAACCAGCGGGCGGCCGGTCTCGGCCACGCGCACCGGCCAGCCGCCGCGCCGTTGCAGCAGGGAGGCGAGCTCCGGTGCCAGGCCCACCGGCATGTGCTGGGCGATGACGACGGGTACCGAGAGCGGGCCGCTCGCCGCCAGCAGCGCGGCCAGCGCGTCGGGTCCGCCGGTGGAGGCGGCGATCAGGATCAGGGGCGGCGAGGAATAGGCCTGGCGCAGCGTCACGCCTGCGACGGGATCGGGCGTGCGCTGCCCCTGGGCCAGCGCCCAATAGCGCAGCCGGTCGCGGAGTGCGCGGTCCAGATAGCCGAGATCCACGCCGCCGAAGCCGGTTTCCTTGCTGACGTAGTCCGCGGCCCCTGCCTCCATTGCCGCGAGGGCGGCCGGGCTCGCCTCCTGCGTGAACTGGCTGACCATGATTACGGCCGGCGGATTGGGCAGGGCCATGATGCGCCGCGTCGCCTCGATGCCGCCGAGGACCGGCATCTCCACATCCATGGCGACGACCTGTGGGCGATGCTGCCGGACGGCGGCGATCGCGGCCTCGCCGTCGGCGGCCTCGGCGACGACGCGCAGGTCGCCCTCGGCCTCGATGATGCGGCGGAGTGCGATGCGCATGAAGGCGCTGTCGTCGGCGACGACCACGGCGATCTGCGCCATCAGAGCGAACCGAAGCGGTGGGGAGCCAGCACGGGCAGCAGCGACTCGCCGAGCAGTGCGAAGGCGGCCACGAGCCCATCGCGCAGCGCGAGCGGCGTGATGTCGGACGCGGGCAAGGTGCGGACGCCGGCGACCTGCTCGACCGCGACCAGCACTTCAGGATTGAGCGCGAGGCGGATCAAGGGTGCTGGGCCGTCGGCCAGTGCTGCTCGGCCGCCGAGCACGAGGCCGCCATCCAGGACGGGAAGCACCGCGCCGCGATGGGCGGCAAGGCCTGCGATCCCGGCGCGCTGGGTGGGCAGCGGGATGGTGGGCACGAGGATGGCCACCACGGATTCCGCCGGTAGCGCGAGGTCCATCCCTGCGGCGCGGAAGAGGACGAGATGCCGCTGCGGGACCGCCTGGACGGGCGGGGCTTCCATCGCCGGAGGCGCATAGGCCAGCGCTTGCCGCGCCTCGTCCGATTCCAGCCAGTTGGCGAAACCCGCCATGGCGGGGATGGCGCGTCCGGCTTCGATACGGCTGGCGGGGATGCCGAAGCGCCGGCCGCCTTCCCGCAGGACCAGAAGCAGCACGGGCGTTTCGCCCAGGGCATCCTC
>JAQGHY010000130.1 GCA_028291455.1 Rubritepida sp.
GCTGATGGTCGAGGCGCTGAAGACCGGCGCCACCGTGATCGGCGCCGCGCCCAACTACGACCGCGACCGCCATGGCCAAATTCGCCGTGTCTTCGAGCTCGCCAAGGAGTTCGACATCGACATCGACATGCACCTGGACAGCGGCACCGACCCGGACGACCTCGACCTGACCCTGGTCTGCGAGCTGACGGACGCAATGGGTTGGGGCGGCCGCGTCGCCTTCGGCCATGGCACCAAGATCGCCAGCGCCACGCCGGAGCAGCAGGACCGCATCGGCAAACGCATGGGCGAGGCCGGGGTGTCCCTCGCCGTGCTGCCCTCGACCGACCTCTTCCTGATGGGGCGCGACCAGGACCACAACATCCGCCGCGGCGTGGTGGACGCGCACCGGCTGATGGAGGCCGGGGCGCTGTGCAACCTCTCCACCAACAACGTGCAGAACCCCTTCACGCCTTTTGGCGACGCGCAGCTCATCCGCATGGCGAATCTCTACGCCAACGTGGTGCAGCGGGGCGACGCGGCTGACCTGCGCAAGACCTGGGACATGTTCACGGTGAACTCGGCCAAGGTGCTGCGCCGCAAGGGGTACGGCATCGCCGTCGGCAACGAGGCCGACATGGTGGTGGTGGATGCGCCGACGCCGGTGGACGCGCTGCGCGGCGTGGCGCCAGTGTTGGCCGGCTTCAAGCGCGGCCGGCGGAGCTTCACTCGGGCGAAGGCGGAACTGCACCGGCCGGAGTGACCGCAGAAGGGTAGGGCGCGGCCGGCGGCCACGCGTTGCGTTTCCCACCAGCGCCTCATGCCTGAGGGCCGCCAGCCAAGCGGCCGGAGGCCGTGTCTGGCGCTTGAGGGCCCGTAAACTCACCAAAATCCTTCAACCCGGCTTCGAGCCAGACTGCCGCGGCCGCCGCGCCTGCCGCGATGCCCTCCTCTCCGTAGAACACGCCGCGCACATGCAGGTGATGCGCGATGCCTCGGAGAAACGCGTCCGTCAGTTCGGTATTGGGCAGATGTGCCTCCTGCCAGAAGCTGTCCAGCCCGGCCTCATGCGTCAGGCCCTCCACCCGGTACAGCGCCTCGCCAAGCGCGATGACCGGCTTGCCCATCTGCAGCGCGCGGATGCCCGCGGTGCTGTTCACCGTCACTACCCCCGCCGCACGCAGGATGAGCGGATCGAGCGCGATGGCATCCACCAGGTGCACGCGCCCCGTCACGCCCGACAGCCGCGCCATCCGTGCAATGCGCGCGCTCCAGCGCTTGATCCCGGGATCGAGCGGATGGACCTTGATGGCCAGATGCGCATCGCTCGGCGCATGGGCGGAAAAGCTCCGCACCGCCTCACGCAGCGGCGTGTCCATGTCCGGATACGGCGAATAGGCACGGATGGAATAGTCGCTCTCCATCTGCATGGCGAAGAGGTAGAAGGGCGCGTCCTCCGGCAGGCCGGCGATGAGTTCCTCCGCCCGGCGCCGCGTCCTGCCGCGCAACATCATCCGCAGGGCCGTGCCCAGATAGGCCGGGATCACCGGGTGGAGCTGGAAGCCCTGGAAGTACCGGAACGGCCAAATGGACAGGTTGGCCAGGTTGAACAACACGTCCCAGCGCGCCTGGGTCGGGAATTGGCTCGAATAGATCGTCGTCTCCGCGAGCGGCGGCACCCCCTCCGCCAGGGCATGGATCGCCGCGGGTTCGCGCGGATAGAGCGAGAGGGCGTTGTGCCCGTCGCGCTCCAGGACGATCCAGTCCGGCCGAAGATAGCCGACCTGGGTCGCCGTCACGGCCACGCCCTTGGCCTGCGCCGTCGCGATGGCGATGCGGTGGTACGGGCGCTGCTCGCCCACCAGCACCAGGTCGGTAATGGCGTGGCGTTGCAGGAAGCTGTCGATGAAGGCCGGCCAGTCGCCGAGGCGGCCGGTGAAATCCTCCGATACGACGCCCTCAGCGGCAAAACGGCGCCATTTCGCCTGGGGCCACAGGGCGCCGCGCCAGAGCAGGGTATCGCCCAGGCAGACGCCGATGCGGTGCACCGCATGGCCGCGCGCCATCAGGTTTGCTGCCAAAGCGGGAAAGAACGGGCTGATCGGCCCCTGCAGGAGAAGAAATCGGCGCGGCTGGGGATTCAGCCGAGGCTCATGCGGATCGGCCAGCGGGGCGGGGTCCGAGGGCATGCCGGCTAGATCCGCAGTGTCCGGGCAAGGACCTGCACCTCGAGACCGCTGGCCGGTACCCTGAAACGGTCATGCACGGCGAAGCCCAGCTGAGCGTAGAAACGCGCGCTGGAAGGATTTTCGGTCTTCAGGACGCAGAGGTCGAGTTTCCCAGCCATGGCCCCGAGAACCGACGTGACGATGCGGCGCCCCACGCCATGCCCGCGCGCCGCCGGCACGACCCCCAGCAGCCAGAGGTAGCCGAATCGGTCAGGCCCGAAGCGGGCGCGGATTGCCGCCTCGCAAGTGGCCTCGTGGCGCTGCAGCCGCAGCAGCGTGGCCAGCGGCAAGGCCAGGGCCAGGCCGCCAAAGCCGGCCCTCAGCCAAGCGCCCCAGGGCAAGGGAACCAGCGCCCCTGGCAGCCAGGCGGCCGCGGCGCCGTCCTCGGCGAGCACCCCGCCATGCCGGCGGCAGGCCGCGACCGCCGGCGCGAGGAGCCGCGCGATTCCGGCCGCAGCTGCGTCGGCCCCAAAGGCATGGGTCATCAGCGGATCGGCTGCAAATGCCTCGCCGAGGATCGCCTCTGACTTCACAGGCGGTGCGTCCCGGAGAAATGCGAGGGCTGGGCTGAGAGGCGAGCGGGACCGGCCCGGTGGCAGGCGGAAATGCGCGTGGATAACGAAGTCATGGAACTAAGCCGCCTCGCGCGCCACCCGGGACAGGGTCTGGATCGTATGGTCGATCTCGTCGTCACTATGTTCGGCACAGAGGAAGAAGCGCAAGCGCCCCTGGCCCTCGGGCACGACAGGAAAGCAGATCGGCTGCACGTTCACGCCGAGTTCGAACAGCCGCTCCGCCGCGCGGACGGTAGCGAGACTGTCGCCCAGGATCACCGGCACGATCGCCTGGCCCACCGAGCCGCCGGTGTCGAAGCCCGCCGCGCGTGCCTTGTCGCGGAAGCGCCGGGCGATGGCATGCAGCCGCGTCACGCGCCAGGGCTCAGCCTGCATGAGCCGCAACGAGCATTCGGCGGCGGCGGCGAGCGGTGGCGCCATCCCCACCGAATAGACGAAGCCCGGCGCGGTGTGCCGCAGCAGGTCCACCAGGACGCGGCTGCCGGCGATATAGCCGCCGCAGGAGGACAGCGTCTTGGAAAGCGTGCCCATCCAGATATCGACCAGCCCCGGCGCCACGCCCTGCGCCTCGAAGACCCCGCGCCCCGTCGGGCCCAGCACGCCCAGCGAATGCGCCTCGTCCACCATCAGCCAGGCATCGTATTTCCGCGCGACCTCGCTGAACCGCGCCAGCTCCGGCACGGTGCCGTCCATCGAGTAGTGGCCCTCGATCAGCAGCAGGGCGCGACCGTGGCGATGGCGCTCCGCGGCGAGCAGCGCGGCGGCGGCTTCCCAGTCGTTGTTCGGGAAGGCGAGGCGCCGCGCGCGGGAAAGGCGCACGCCCTCGGTCGCGCTGTTGTGAACCAGGGCGTCATGCACCACGAGGTCCTCGGGGCCGAGCAGGTGGCCGATGACCGAGACGTTGGTGGCATGGCCCGAGACCATCGCGACCGCATCCTCGGTTCCATAATTCGCCGCCAGCGCGGCTTCCAGCGCCGCATGCACCGGGCGCTCGCCCGAGACGAAGCGCGAGGCCGAGGCCGAGACGCCGTGCCGGGCGATCGCCAGCCGGGCAGCCTCGGCGACGCGGGGATCGCCGTTCAGGCCCAGGTAGTTGTAGGAGGCGAAGTTCACGTATTCGGCATTGCCGATCCGGGTGCGCGCCCCGGCGATGCCCTCGTGCGGCCGAAAATATGGGTTGGAAAAGCCCATCTGGCGGCCGAGGCTGCGCGCCGCCGCAACCTCCCGTGCCGCCGGCAAGGTCGAGAAATCCCGTGCGGAGGCCGGCGCCACCTGGACCGCGGCGGGGGAGCGACCCGCAAGACGCCGAAGCAGGCTGGCGCGATCGGCCTCGGAAAGGCCGCGCGCCGTCATTCGGCGGCCTCTCGCGTGGTGGGCACCTGGGCGATGACGTAACGGGCCAGGGTATTCACCGTCAGCTCCTCGGTGGTTGCCTGCAGCGGCATCGAGACGGAGAAGCGACGTTCCAGTCCCGTCCGCAACTCGATGCTCCCCAGGCTGTCGAGACCCAGCCGCGGCAGCGGCGTGTTCAGCGGGACGGCGCCCGACGGCAGGCGCAGGATCCGCGCGACCTCACGGCCGACGATGCGGCGGGCGAGGTCGAGCCCGGCTTCGGGACCGGCTTCGGCGATCGCGCGCAGAGGATCCTCCTCGATGGCTTCCCCGTTGGCGGACCCGGTCAGCGGCGCAAAGGCGGGTTCGGCCAGCAGGCGGAGGCTGCGATGCGCCACCTCCCAATTGATCCGCGCGAGGCCTAGCACCGGCAGGCCACTGGCGAGCAGCCCCGGAAGGGCGTCCAGCGCCTCGGCCGATTTCAGCGCGGTGGCGCCCAGCCGCTGGGAAAGCGCGGCGGCACCGCCGGCGTCGGCCGCCAGCACTCCGGTATCGGCGATCGGGCCCCATTGTACGGCGAGCGCCGGAAGTCCGGCAGCGTGGCGGCGGCGGGCCAGGGCCTCCATGGCCGCATTCGCCGCCACATAGGCCGCCTGGCCCGGACTGCCGATGGGCACGGTGGCCGAGGAGAAGAGCAGGAACAGGCTCAGCGCATCCTGCCGCGTCAGCCGGTCGAGATTTTCGGCAACCGTGGCCTTGGCGGCCCAGACGGCGGCCACGGAAGCGGGGTCGAGCCGGGCCGCGATGCCATCGTCGAAGACGGCGGCGGCATGGACGACGCCCGCGATGGTGGGCATCGAAGCGCGAATGTCCTCCAGCGCCGCGGCCAGCGCGGTGGGATCGGCGGCATCGGCGGCGAGGATGCGTGCCTCCGCTCCCAACTCGCGCAGCCGGGCAATCGCTTCGGAGGCTCCGGGCGTCGTGGCGCCGCGCCGCGAGAGCAGGGCGACGTGCCGGATGCCCTGCCCGGCCAGCCAGCAGGCGGTCTCCAGCCCAAAGCCGGAGACCCCGCCGACCACGAGAACGGTGCCCTGTGGGCGCCAGTCCGGCCGGGCGGTTTCCGTCAGCTCAGGCGGCGGGGTGATGACCAGCTTGCCGATATGCCCGCCCGCCTGCAGTTGGCGGAAGGCATCCTCCGCCAGTTCGGCGCCGTAAACCCTGGAAGGCAGCGGCCGGATCGCGCCGTCCTCCAGCCGGGTCGCCAGCGAGGCCAGCAGCCGGGCGGCCAGAGCGGGCTTGTAGCGGGCCATCTCGTCCAAATCCACGGCGAACCAGGCAATGTTGCGGCGGAGCGGCCGGAGGGCCACGCGCCGGGCCTCGGCGAAATCGCGCTTGCCGAGCTCGAGGAAGCGGCCGAAGGGGGCCATCAGCCCCAGGCTGCGCTCCATCGCCTCGCCGGCGAGGGAGTTGAGGCAGACGTCGACGCAGCCCTCGCCCGGCGGCGCCGGCCAATGCGCGCGCAGCCCGTCGGCGAAGCTGCCGTCGCGGCTGTTGAGGGCGACCTCTGCTCCGGCGGCGCGGAGGAAGGCGCGGCGCGCTTCCGTGCCCGCCGTCACGGCGACCCGCGCCCCGGCCGCGAGCGCGATTTGCAGCGCGGCCAGCCCCACGGCTCCCGCCCCGCCATGGATCAGCACCCGCTCGCCCGGCTGGAGATGCGCCAAGCCTTCCAGGGCATGGATGGCGGTGAGGAAGGCGACCGGCAGGCTCGCCGCCTCGGCCATGGACAGGCCGCGCGGCAGCGGCGCCAGCGCGGCGGCCTGGGTGATGGCGCGGCTGGCCAGCGCGCGCGGCGCGAAGCCGAAGACCGCCTGGCCCGGACGCAGCGCAACGCCAGCGCCGACGGTCTCGATGATGCCTGCTGCCTCCATGCCGAGGCCGGGTCCGGCGAAGCCGGCTTGCAGCGCCTCCTCCGGCAGCAAGTTCTGGGCCCACATGAGGTCGCGGAAGTTCAGCCCGGCGGCGGCGATCCGCAGCACCACCTCACCGGGGCCGGGAGCGGCCAGGAGATCGGGCGCCGCCTGCCAGGCGAGGCTGCCAAGCTGCCCCGGCGCGGCGACATCCAGCCGGCGCGGCCCCGCCACGGGAGGGGCGG
>JAQGHY010000157.1 GCA_028291455.1 Rubritepida sp.
CTGGTGCCTATCGCGGAGTTGAAACACCCGATCCCATCCCGAACTCGGCCGTGAAACACTCCTGCGCCTATGGTACTGCCGCTCAAGCGGCGGGAGAGTCGGTCAGCGCCAGGCCACCCAACCGAAATCCACACACACCACCTCCGCGGGGTGGAGCAGCCCGGTAGCTCGTCAGGCTCATAACCTGAAGGTCACAGGTTCAAATCCTGTCCCCGCATCCCACTTCGCCGAACAAACCCCATCCGCAACAGCGGGTGGGGTTTTTTCTTGGCCAATTACCAAGGACAGACCGGCCGTCATCTCGGCTGGGGCGCCAGAGACTTCCAGCAGCGCCGACAGATGACCGATCAGCTCCAGCGGAGCGGCGGCGTCTTTGAACGAGGGGTGGACCAGCACCCGATCCACCAAGGCACGCAGCGCCTCCAGGATCTCGGTGTTGCCGCCACCGGCGAGCGCCTCGCGCAGCGCCCCTAACCGAAGACGATACGTCTCCGATAAATTGCCATGCAGCCGGGGAAGCGAATTCGCTTGCTCACCGGCCGCGATGGCTGCGTTGAGTTCCGCTTTGCGAAGTTCGAACTGGTTCAACTTGTCCTGGAGGCCTGGGGCCCGGAAGCCATCGATCATCATTTCGATCAGCCCCTGGAGCTGGCGCTCGACACCGGCTAGCTCACGCCGCACCCCACGTAGCCCCAAAGACGCCTCCGCACGAAGCCGGTTCCACTCGGCGGTAAACTCCGCCACGAAGGCGGCCACCAGATCGGGCCGCATGAGCCCCTGCTCCAGCGCCAGAAGCACGCGGGCCTCGATTTGGCTGCGGCGCACCCTGGTCCTGTTGGCACAGCTACCGCCCTACCGGACCGTGTGGCAGCCGAGGTAATCGCGCCCCGTGGCCATGAAGGAGCCGCCACAGCTCCCGCAGAAGAGCTTTCCCGTCAGCAGATGGCGAGGGCGGCGCTGATGCCAGAGATGATTGGCATCGCCGCCCATGTAGGAAGGGGCGCATTCCGGGCGGGACGAAGCTTTGAGGCGCGCCTGCACCTTGTCCCAAAGCGACTGCTCGATGATGCGAAGCTCGGGCACCTGCTCCGTGACCAGGACTTGCTCGTCATTGGCACGCGCCACGCGACGGCTGGTGGTCGGATCCTTCAACCAGCGGCGGCGGTTCCAAACGAGCTCGCCAGTATAGAGGCGATTGCGAAGGATTCCGGTCTCCCGCCCGGCCTGTCCGCGCAGGGCGCCGGCGCACCAGAGGCCGCCGCGGGGGCCGGGCAAGCCCTCGGCATTGAACTCGCGCACCAGCGCGATCGGGCTGCGGCCGGCAGCAAACTCCTCGAAGATCCGACGCACGATCAAGGCCTGTGCCGGCTCGATGTCGCGCAAGCCGCGTTCCGCCTCGCCGTCTCGGCCGATCGGGCCGCGCACCACACGATAGCCATAAGACAGCCCGCCGCCGCTGCGCCCCTGTCTGACCCGGCCCTCCAGGCCACGGCGCGTCTTGTCGGCGAGATCCTTGAGGTAGAGGGCGCCCATCGTCCCCTTGAGGCCGACGTGCAGTTCGCTGATCTCGCCCTCGGAGAGCGTGATGATCCGCACCCCCGCAAAGATGGCGTGCTTGTGAAAGCCGGCGACGTGCTCCTGGTCGCGGCTGAGCCGGTCCAGGCTTTCGGCCAGGACCACGTCGAGCTGCCCGGCCCGCATCGCCGCGAGCAGGCCCTGGTAACCCGGGCGCAGCAAGGTGGAGCCAGAGATCGCATGGTCGGTGAATTCGCCGTCAGCTCCCAGCCCTCGCGTAGGGCCCGGGTGTGGCAGATGCGCAGCTGATCCTCGATCGAGGCGTCCCGCTGATTCTCCGAGGAGTAGCGGGCATAGACGCCCACCCGAAGCGGACGAGCTGACGACGCGAGGCGTGACGACGGGATCATTTGGCGGCCTTGCGTGAACGGACCAGCGCCTTACTCGCGCGGCGGCGCTTGTCGATGATGGCCTGCAGATGCTTTTGGCCAACCTCGTTGCGGGCGACGATGTAGTACCGCTCGGTCGTCGTGAAGTTCGCATGACGCAGCAGATGCATGCCCATGCGAATGTGCTCGGGGTCCCCCTCTGCCACCGAGGTGACCGCGCAATCCCGAAAGAGCTGCGGGTTCACGGGATGGCCAAAGCACTCATCCGTGTGGCCGTTGATGGCGCCGCGAAAGGCTCCCTTGGACAACGGGTTGCCGCGGCTGGAGATCCACAGACGCGTCTTGGCCTGATCGTGATCGGCGGAGATCATGGCGGACACGATCGCAATAAGCCTGGGCCGGTAGCACGCCAGGTAGCGCTCCAGAGCTGGGACGAGCTCTTGCGGGAAGGTGCGATCGATGGCGCGATGCGTCTTGGTATCGGTGGTCGCGAAGTTGATGTGCCAGCTGCCGCGCCCGCGCGTCAGATGCTGCCCGATCTCCATCATAAGGAAATTCCTCCGCCGGAACGGCCGCTCGGCCAGCAGGGCAATCATCAGCCCGTCCCTATAGAGGTTCGCCGCTGCGGCGGGCTCATCGGCCATCGCCTCCGCGCGGGTCATGAGATCATAACCCAGCTGCACCAACTCCCAACTCGGCACGACGCGGTCGGCTTTCGTGCGGACCGGGACGGCAGCGTGCTTGAGCCGCGCCCTGGCGTTGCGCAGCCACTTCCAATCCGTCACGGGGAAAAGCGCCTTGGCGGCCATGATCAGCTTGGCGACGTTGTTCTCGACGCTCACCGAGGCGAGCCCCAGCTGCAGATGGGCCACATAGGCTCGCACATGTTCGGTGGTGATGCGTCCGGCCGGATCCTCTCCGGCCGTCAGCCAACTCTGCGCCATCAGAAAGCCAAGCCACCGGCCATAGTTGTTCTGCACAGCCTCGACAGAGGCCTCCGACCATGCGGCCGCCGCACTGCCTTTCTCCAGAAACTCCGCCGGCGCGCGGGCGATCGTCTAGGCTGCCTGATCCTGAGCAGGCCAGTCCTTGAAGGCGACGGCAACCCGGTACGAGGGGTTGAGACGGGCGGATGCGATGCGCATCACTTGGGCCTCGTGCGGAGGATCGGGCTCGCCGACACCTTGCGCAGCATCACCGTCGAAGCTTCTGCTCCGACCGGCGATGCTTGATCAGGCGTGCGTAGTACTCATCGGCGATTCCCGCATCCATGTTCACGTAGTGGCCCAGCGTCGTGCTCAGCTGCTTATGGTTCAAGGCGCGCTGCACCATCACATGCGCCGACGGATCATCTTTCAGGATCAGGTGGCCGGCAAAGTGCCGGAAGAACTGGGCACAGGCGTTAACACCGACCTTCTCCGTCAGCATGTTGCGGATGTTGACGTTCAGCGCGTGGTCCGTCTTGTGGCAGTCGGGCAAACGCCCGGGGAAGAGGTACCCACCCGACTTGGTGCCGAGCGTGTCGCGGTAGACCTTGATGTAACGGTGCACCATCGCCGCGGCGTCCACCGAAAGCGGCGCCTCGATCGGCACACCATTCTTGACCGCAGTCTCGTGCACCACCAGCAGGACGCGCCCATCGGGCTGGACCTTGAGGTCGCCGCCAATCCGCAAGCCTGCCAGGTTCTTGATCCGCATGGCCTTGGTGAGCTGAATCTCGATCGCCACGGCCGTCTGGTACTTCAGCGCCGAAGCATAAGAGACCTCCGCAGCCACCTGGATCTCCTGATCGGCCTGCTTGCACAGGAACAGAGGCAGGTTCAGTAGCGCGTCAGTGCGACCCTCGTCCTCCATCGACCGCCGCCGCGCCTTGTTGCAATCGGTCATGCCCACCTTAGGCAGCTGGAGCTGCTTGCGCATCGCACGCATGGCCTT
>JAQGHY010000191.1 GCA_028291455.1 Rubritepida sp.
CCAGCAGGCGATTTCCGTCACGACGGACCCCGCGGTCGTGGGGCCGGTGCCGATTGAGATCGCGGCCAATGGTACCGTCCAATCCGAGAGCGTCGTCACCATTCGTACCCGAGTGGACGGACAGATCAACCAGGTTCATGTGATCGAGGGCCAGGCGGTGCGGCGGGGCCAGCTGCTCTTCACGCTCGATGCGCGGCTCAACCAGGCGGTGCTGGCGCAGCAGGAAGCGCAACTGTTGAGCGCGCGGGCCTCCGCCACCCGCACCCAGCTGGATGCAGCCCGTTACCAGAGCCTCCGCGGCGAGAGCTATGCTTCCCAGCAGCGGTTCGAGCAGGCCCAGGCCGATGCCGCCGCCGCCGCTGCCAACGTGCAGGCCTCCCAGGCCATGATCGCGCAGACCCGCCTCAACATCGAATTCGCGCAGATCGTGGCCGAGGTGGACGGCGTGCTGGGTGCGCTGCCGCTGCGCGCCGGCAATTTCGTCCGTCAGGCGGACACCGCGCCGAACGCGCTCGCCACGATCACGCAGACCAACCCTATCCTCGTCCAGTTCAATGTGCCCGAGCGCTGGCTGCCTACCATCCGGCGCGCCACGGGTTCGGCCACGCCGCTGCCGGTGCGCGCCCAGGCCGATGGAGACACGGAAAATCCGGTCGAAGGCCAGCTCGTCTTCGTGGATAGCCAGGTGGATACGGCGACCGGCACGATCACGCTCAAGGCCCGCTTCGACAACGACAATGCCCGCCTCTGGCCAGGCCAGTACGTGCAGGTGACGCTGGCGCCTGCCGTTCAGGAGAATGCGACGGTGGTGGCCGCCGCCGCGGTGCAGACGGGCCAGCAGGGCCGCTTCATCTTCGTGCTGGCCGATGGCGTGGCCAAGCGCCGTTCGGTCCAGGTCTCCCGCATCGTGGGGGACCGCGCCGTCGTTGTCGGCCAGATCGCCAATGGTGACCGCATTATCGTCGACGGCGCGCAGCGCGTGACTGACGGGTCGCGCGCCGCGGAACGCGTCACCCCGAGCGGCGCCAATCCGCGCGTCTCCGCCCTCGAGGTCGCCCGATGAACATCTCCGAGCTCTGCATCCGCCGCCCGATCATGACCTGCCTGCTGTCGGCCGCCGCCGTCCTGGCGGGCATGGTCGCCTATACGAAGCTGCCCGTGGCCGCCGTGCCGCGCGTGGACTTCCCCGTCATCTCGGTGACGGCGACCTTCGCGGGTGCGAGCCCGGAGACCATGGCCACCTCGGTGGCGCTGCCGCTGGAGCGTGAGTTCAGCACCATCGCCGGCCTCGACAGCATGAGCAGCACGTCCGGCCAGGACACGCTCAACGTCACCCTGCAGTTCCAGCTTGGGCGCAACATCGACTCCGCCGCCCAGGACGTACAGGCGGCCATGACGCGCGCCCAGCGCCGACTGCCGATCGAGATGACCATCCCGCCGAGCTACCGGAAGGTGAACCCGGCCGACGCGCCCGTGCTGCTGCTGACGCTTTCGGGCGGGGACACCCCGCTCTACCGGCTGAACGATGTCGCCAGCACCATCATCGCGCCGGCGCTCAGCCGTGTGCAGGGCGTCGCCCAGGTGGTGACCTATGGCGAGCAGCTCTACTCCGTCCGCGTGCGGCTCGATCCCGACCGCATCGCCGCCATGGGCCTGGCCTTCGATACTGTGGGTCAGTCGATCATCAGCGCCAATTCCAACGCGCCGGTTGGACTGCTGACGGGTTCGCGGCAGCAGTTGACGCTGCGCGCGAACGACCAGCCACAGAACGCCGCCGCCTTCGGAAATCTCGTGGTGTCGGGGCGCGCCTCTGCGCCGGTGCGGCTGAACGAGATAGCGCGCGTCGCCGACGGTGTGCAGAACGAACGTGTCGCGAGCTGGCGCAATGGCGAGCGCGCGCTGGTGCTCGCCGTACAGCGCCAGCCTGATGCGAATACCGTGGACGTGGTGGACGGCGTGCGCGCCAGCCTACCCGGGCTGCGGGCAGCCTTGCCACCGGGTGCCGAAATCGGCGTGTTCCTCGACCGCTCGGTCTCGATCCGCGACGCGGTGCACGATGTGCAGGAAAGCCTTTTCATCGCCATCGGGCTGGTGGTGCTGGTCTGCTTTCTCTTCCTGCGCCGCATCTCCGCCACGCTGATCCCGACCGTCGCGGTGCCGATCAGCCTCTGCATCACCTTCGGCCTGATGTATGCGATGGGCTACGGCATCGACAACGTGACGCTGCTTGGCCTCACCATCGCCGTCGGGCTCGTGGTCGACGATGCGATCGTGGTGCTGGAGGCCATCGTCCGGCACATCGAGGAGGGCATGCACCCGCTGGCGGCCGCGATCCGCGGTTCCAAGGAGGTGGGCTTCACCGTTCTCTCCATCACCCTCTCACTAATCGCGGTTTTCCTCCCGATCCTGCTGATGGGCGGTGTGGTCGGCCGCGTGTTCAACGCCTTCGCCGCCACCGTCTCGCTTGCCGTCATCTCCTCCTGCGTGGTGTCGCTGACGCTCACGCCCCTCATGGCGAGCCGGATGCCGGCGCATGCCAAGCCGGGCCGGGTCGACCGGACGCTCGAAGCTGGGTTCGTGGCGATCGAGAAGGCCTATGGCTGGGCGCTGGGTATCGCTTTGCGCATGAAGCTCGTGGTCTGGGTCGTCTTCCTCTGTTCCATGGGCGCGGCCGGCTGGCTGGCGATTCATATCCCCAAGGGCTTCTTCCCGATCGAGGACACCGGCCTGCTGACGATCAATACCGAAGGCCCGCGCGGGACCTCCATCGACGGTATGGCCCAGATGCAGGGCGAGGTCGCGGCGGTGATCGGCCGCTCGCCCTATGTGGATGCGGTCGTGTCGAACCTCGGTGCGGTGGGTGGCTCGGCCTCCATCAACCAGGGCCGGCTTTTCATCCAGCTCAAGCCACGCAGTCAGAGGCCGGATGTGCAGGCCGTGATGCAGCAGCTGCGTCGCGATGCCGGCAACATCCCGGGCATGCGGATCTTCGTTCAGCCGATCCAGAACATCAACTTCGGTGCCCGCCAGGCGCGCACGCTCTACCTTTATACCTTGCAGGGTCTGCGCCTGGACGAGCTGTACGACTGGGCGCCACGGCTGGAAGCAGCACTTGCCCGCGTGCCGCAGCTGCAGGACGTCAACACCGATCTCCAGCTCGACAGCCCCGTGGTGCTGGTGAATGTGGATCGTGATCGGGCCACCGCGCTCGGCGTCTCGATCGACCAGGTTCGTCAGGCGCTGTTCTCCGCCTTTGGTGCGCGGCAGATATCGACGATCTATGGGCAGGCGAATGCCTATCCCGTGATCGTGGAAGCGCTGCCGGAAGACCAGCGCGACGAGACTGGCCTCGCCAAGCTCTACCTGCGCTCCAACACCGGACGGCTGGTGCCGCTTTCGGCGGTGGCCAGCATCGAGCGCCGTTCCGGACCGCTGACCGTGGCGCATCAGGGCCAGCTGCCCGCCGTGACCATCGGCTTCAACACCCCGCCCGGCGTGGCGCTCGGCGATGCCGTGAACGCCATCCGCGCGGTGGAACGGGAGATCGGCCTGCCGCCGACCATCGTCACCGGCTTCACCGGTTCGGCGCAGGTGTTCCAGGAGGCGCTGGCGGGCCAGGGCTTCCTCGTCATCGCGGCCGTGCTGATCATGTATGTGGTGCTGGGCGTGCTCTACGAGTCGCTCATCCACCCGCTGACCATCCTGTCGGGCCTTCCGGCGGCGGCACTCGGCGCTTTCGCGACGCTTTGGTGGTTCAACCTGGATCTGTCGGTCATCGCGGTGATCGGCACGCTGCTGCTCATAGGGTTGGTGAAGAAGAACGCCATCATGATCGTGGACGTGGCACTGCAACGGCAGCGTAGCGGCGATGCACCAGAGGACGCCGTGCGTCAGGCCTGCGCGCTGCGCTTCCGGCCCATCCTGATGACCACGCTAGCCGCTGCGGCGGGCGCGGTGCCGATCGCGGCCGGCTGGGGCGCTGCCGCCGAATTGCGGCAGCCGCTGGGCCTTGCGGTGATCGGCGGCCTCGCGGTTTCGCAGGTGCTGACGCTTTTCGTCACGCCGGTGCTGTATTTGGGCTTCGACGGGCTGGCGCGGAAACTCAGCCGCGGGCGTGGGGCGGTGCCGGCTGCTTCGGCGGCGCATGCGCCTGCGGAGTAAACCTATCTAGGGGCTTTGCCCCTCGAGCACCCCAGCAAGAACCTCAGGTTCTCGCATCTTCGATGAGTTAGGCTTGGCGCCGGAAGCGGGAGGTTTGGACGGTGAAGGCTTCCCAGGGGGCGGCCTCCCGTTCGGTGATGCCCGCTTCGCCCTTCGTGAAGGCCTGTGTGCGCACGAGGGTCCAGACGGTGTGCAGCTCCTCGTCATGGAGCAAGGCCGTCCAGGCCGTAACACTGTCGCTGTCGGGCGCCCAGGATACCGTGAAGCCGAGACAACGGCCGTTGCACCAGCCGACCAGTGGGTATTCCTTGCGGTGATCCGCCCTGCCTAGCGCTGTCCGGTAGACCCCTGTCAGCGCACCATCCACGTCCGCGATAACCAGTTCGGAGCCGGCATCGTTCACCCAGGCACCGCCGATCGTGATGGTCTGCATCAGCCCCGCTTGCCGCTGACTTCCGCACCGGCATCGGCCGGCAGGCGGGAAAAGAAGGGGCTGGCGCTCAGTGCCACCAGCGCGGCAATCAGGAAGGCTGCGGTGAAGTCGCTCGGCGTCAGAGTCGCGTGTCCCGACAGATGGCGCGACACCTCGAGCGACCCCGTCGACAGCACCACGCCGAGCGCCGGCGCCAGCTGCTGCGCGGTACCGTAGAAGCTGGTTCCGGCGCTGAGCTTCTCGCGCGGTAGGTCGGCGAAGGCGAGCGTGTTCAGCGCGGTGAATTGCAGCGAGCGGAACAGCCCCCCCAGCGCCAGGGTCGCGAACATCACGGCAATGGGCCAAGCCGGCGAGAAGCCCGCACCTACGGCGATTCCCAGCGAAGCCAGCACGCCGTTGATGACCAGCACGGTACGGAAGCCGAAACGCCGCAGGATCGGGCGTGTCAGCGGTTTCATGGCGAAGGCGCCGATCGCCGTGGCGAAGGCGACGAGGCCAGCCTCCGTGGCGCCCCAGCCGAAGCCGATCTGCAGCAGCATCGGCACCAGGAACGGGATGCCGCCGGCGCCGGTGCGGAACAGGCTGCCGGCCATGGTCGCATGCATGAAGCTCGGGAATTTCAGGAGAGACAGATCCAATGCTGGCCTGGCCGCGCGGAAGCAGTGGCGGATCGCCCAGGCGGCGAGGATCACGCCTACGACAAGCAGGATCTCCGGCAAGCCCGCGGGAAACACGTCGCGACCGATGGATTCCAGCCCCGCCATCAGCGTGGCGAGCGCACCGCCGACCAGGAACAGGCCCAGCACGTCGGGCGGGCCCGGATCGGTGCGGGGCAGCGGCTCGATCTTCCAGGCGACCATGGCAAGGCCGAGGACGGTCACCGGGAGGTTGATCCAAAAGACGCTTCGCCAACCGAAAAGGTCAGTCAGCATGCCGCCCAGCGGTGGCCCCATAATCGGGCCAATCATGGCCGGCATGGTCAGCCAGGTCATCGCGGTAAGCATCTCGTCCTTGCGGATGCCGCTCAGCAGCAGCAGCCGCCCGACCGGCACCATCATCGCCCCCGCGGTGCCCTGGAGCACGCGCGCGACCACGAGTTCGCCGAGCCCATTGGAGAAGCCGCAGGCAGCCGAGGACAGGCCGAACAGCGCGATGGCGATCAGGAAGACGCGCTTGGCGCCGAACCTGTCCGCTATATAGCCGGACACCGGGATGAATACGGTCAGCGCGACAAGATAGGAGGTGATCGCGACGCCGAGCCGCGTCGGTTCCACCCCCAAATCGCGCGCCATGGAGGGAAGGGCGGTCACCACCGCCGCGCTGTCGATGTTCTGCATGAACAGCGCGGAGGCGACGATCGCTGCGGTGACGCGAGCATCGGCCATGGCCGGAAGCTAGAGCAATCCTGTATCAAGTCGAATCAGGGTTTCCGGATGGCTCGTATCGCGGCATCCCCTAGCCTGAAACAGGACCAGACCCATGCTGTTGCTCACGCCCGGACCCGTACAGACCCACCCCTCGGTGCGCGCCGCAATGGCTGAGGACATCGCGCCGTGGGACGCGGCCTTTCGGCCCTTCTACGCGCGGCTCCGCGAGCGAATCCGTGTCATTGCGGGCGGAGTGGAGGGTGAGCACATCACCCTGCCGCTGCAGGTCGCGGGACACATGATCATGGAGGCGGCGGTCCGCACCTATGTGCCGGCCGACTCGGCGCTGCTGATCCCCGTGAACGGGCAGTACGCTTCGCGCGCAGTGCGCCTCGCCCGCGAATCGGGAAGGGTCGTGGTGGAATTGCCGGTGCCCGACTCGCGCGGCGTGACGCCGGCTGAGATCGAAGCCGCACTGGCGGCGCATCCGGAATGCGGCCATGTGGTCATGGTCTACAGCGAGACGGGCAGCGGCATCGTCAACGATCCGGCGGCGATCGGCCCGGCGGTACGCGCCGCGGGGCGCCGAATGATTCTCGACGCCGTATCCGCTTTCGGGGCGCTGCCGCTCGACCTTTCGGCGCATCCCGAGATCGATGCGGTGATCTTCACCTCGAACAAATGCCTGGAAGGGCTGCCGGGCTTCGCCTTCGCCGTGGCGCGGATCGACCGGACTGAGGCCAGCGCGGGGAATGCCGGCTCGTGGAGCCTCGACCTTGCCGATGTACTGGCGATCAGCCGTTCGCACGGGATGGGAACGCTACGATTCACCGGCCCGGTGCAGACTCTGCGAGCCCTGGACGTGGCGCTGGACCGCTTCGACGCCGAGGGCGGCCGGGTGCCGCGCCTGGCGCGCTACCGGGCAAATGCCGACATCCTCTATCGCGGGCTGAAGGCGCTGGAGCTGAAGCCCTACCTGGAAGATGCGGAGCAGGGGCCCATCGTGGTGACCTTCCATCAGCCGGCCGGGCTGGTGCTCGCCGATTTCGTGGAGGCGCTGAAGCGCCGCGGCGTCACCATCAGCAGCTACTTCACCAGCTACGAGCCGAGCTTCCGCATCGGCGCGATCGGCGATGTCTTCGAGGCGGATATGCACAAGGTGGTGCAGGCGGTGAAGGCCGCGCTGGACGAGCTGGGGCTACACCAGGCGGCGTAGATCGTCGCCTTACGCCGGGGATTTTCCGCTGGATCGCTGGCTATGAAGCCAGCATGATGCATCGAAAGTGGCAGGAACTCGGGCCCAACATGTCCGCTGCTTAGCTGTTGCCACGAAATCCAATCCGGGTGACGGAGAGGGGGACGTAGATGGCGCTGACCTTTGATCCCTTATGGCAAGCCTATACCGACCTGTTGGTGAAGTTCCCCGATGGGCATCCTTGCAGCCAGCCCTGGGCGAACCAGTGCGCGATCCGCATGAGCATCGTCCTGGCTGCCGGCGGCATCAAGCTAAGCAATTACACCGAGCCCAAGTGCAAGCATGGTCACGCCAGAGGCGCGGAATCGCTCGCCAACTGGCTTTGGAAAATGCAGCTCGGACGGCCCAAGATCTACGCCGAGCCGGCTACCGGCAAGGAGAGGCTGAAGAATTCCCGAGGTCTGCTCTTCTTCAAGAATTGCTTCACGCGCGATGGAGAGACCGTGCAAGTCGGCGATCACTTCGACCTCTGGAACAAGGGCGAGGTGAAGACCTATGACGACCCGAAGAACCGCGCCCAGCAGCTTTGGTTCTGGGAGCTGGCCTGACAATGCCTCCGGACGCTGCTGTGCCTCACCTGCCGGGATGACGGAGGAACGAAGCTCCTCGACCTAATCCGCGAGTTCGACCCAGCGAAGGTAAGGCCGCTCCGCCTGCCAACCCTGCGGGAAGCGCTTGGCCGCATCCTCGTCGGACAGTGACGGCACGATGATCGCGCGGCCGCCGGGCTGCCAGTTCACCGGCGTGGCGACCTTGTGCTTGTCCGTGAGTTGTAGGCTGTCGATCACGCGCAGCACCTCCAGGAAGTTGCGGCCGGTGCTGGGCGGATAGGTCAGCGTCAGCCGCACCTTACGCGACGGATCGAGCACATAGACGGTGCGAACGGTGATGGACGGGTCCGCCTCCGGGTGGATCATCCCGTAAAGCTGCGAGACGTTGCGCGAGGGGTCCGCGATCATCGGGAAGTTCAGGGCGTGGCCCTGCGTCTCCTTGATGTCCTCGGCCCAGGCATCGTGGCGGTCCAGCGGGTCCACGCTCAGGCCGATGACCTTCACGCCGCGCTTGTCGAATTCCGGCTTGAGGCGCGCGGCCTCGCCAAGTTCCGTCGTGCAGACGGGGGTGAAGTCGCGCGGGTGGGAGAAGATCACCACCCATGAATCCTTGGCCCAGTCGCTGAACCGGATGGGGCCGGCCGTGGTCTCGGCCTCGAAATCGGGCGCGATCTGGCCGAGGGTGAGGGGGGTGCCGAATTGCAGCGTCATCGCGTTTTTCCTGTTCAGTAGAAGAAGTTGGCCAGCGCTATGAGCGCGAAGGCGGCCAAGGTCATGAGCGAGACGTCGCGAGCTGGCAGCCAGGGCTCGTCCATGAGCTCGTGCTCCTCGGACGGGTCGGGCGGGCGGGGCAGATCCTCGGTCGCCGAGGCGATCGGGTGCCGGAAAAAGCCATCAAGCGCCTGCATGCTGAGCGACTCCTAGGGGTTGCACGAAGCGAGCTGGGAGGACCGCCGCGACGTCGCCGATGACGATCATCGCGGGGGTGGGCAGGTTGGCCCGCCGTGCATCGAGGGTGCAGGCGCCCAGCGTGGTGCGCAGAGCGGCCTGACCTGGGAGGGTGGCCTGCGCGATGATGGCGACGGGCGTGGCTGGATCCCGCCCGCCGGCCAGGAGGCGCAGGGCCAGCTCGTCGAT
>JAQGHY010000218.1 GCA_028291455.1 Rubritepida sp.
GAGTGGCCATTCGCATCCTTCAGCACGCAGCCGAAATCATGACTCTCGCGCACCACGGTCGAGAAGGAGGAACGCAGCAGCGCGGCGGCTGCTTCGTCCACGATGGAAACGAGCCGCGTCCAGAGCAGCTCCAGTCGAACGGGGTCAAACATCAATCGAGGCGAATCCCTGCTGCGTCGACCACACGGGTCCACTTGATTGTTTCTTCGGCGAGAAAGGCGCGCGATTCCTCCAGCGTACCGCCCACGGGCGTAGCGCCGAGGGTCAGGAAGCGCTGGCGGATCGCCGGATTGGAGAGCACCGCGCGCAGATCCTCGTTGAGTTGCTGCAGCAAGGGTGCCGGCGTCGAGCCCGGTGCGGCAATGGTGAACCAGGCCGTCGCGATATAGCCGTCGACGCCTGCCTCGGCCGCCGTCGGCACGTCGGGCAGCGCCGGCGAGCGCGTGGCGCTAGTGATGGCGAGCGCCCTGACCCGGCCTTCGCGCGCGACCGGCGGGATCGTCGGCAGGTTCTCGAACATGACCTGGATATTGCCGGCCATCACGTCGTTCAGCGACTGCGACGAGCCGCGATACGGCACGTGGATGAGGCGCAACCCCGTGACGAGCATGAACAGCTCGCCCGCCATATGGGTCGAGGTCGCATTTCCCGCGGAGCCGAAGGTGATCTCGCCAGGATGCGCCCGCGCCAGTGCCACCAGCTCCCGCAGGTTCTGCGCGGGGACCGAGGGATGCACGACGATGACGTTGGGGAATTCCGCCAGGATCGTGACGGGCGTGAGTTCGGTGAGCGGATTGTAGGTCAGGTTGCGATAGACGCTCGATGCCGCATGGATGCCGATGCTGCCGAGCAGCAGCGTATGTCCGTCGCCGGGGCTGCGCGCCACGTTCTCCGCACCCACATGCCCGCCGGCGCCGAGCCGGTTGTCGATTACGACGGGCTGTCCCCAGCGTGCGGACAGCGCCTGCGCGGTGATCCGCGCCAGCACATCGGCCGATCCACCCGCCGCGAAGGGTGCCACGATTCGGACCTGCCGTGTCGGCGTGAAGCTCTGCGCCAGAGCCGCCTGGTTGAGGGCGGCGAAGCCGAGCAAGGCGATCAGGCGAAGGGCGAGCATTTGGATGTTCCGATCAGCACCCGGGGTGCGCCGCATTGCTGCATGGGGAAAAGATGAAGGCAAGGCCGGGGGGCAATCCTTACGTGCTTACCGGTCCTTATGTGCTTATGAGCGCGCAAGCTCACCGGATGCCCGATTCGGCATAGGGCTCGTTCGCCAGGACGCGCTGATAGCCCATGCGGCCCAGGTCGAGCGTCTGGTAGCCGCCTTGCAGGACCAACTCCGCGAGCGCGCGTCCCACGGCGGGCGCGTGCATCAGCCCGTGTCCGGAGAAGCCGCAGGCGACGAAGAAGTTGTCCAGCTTGCCGGGCCAGTTGCCCAGGATCATGTTGCCGTCCAGCCGGTTGCGGTCGTAATGGCCGACCCAGGAATCGCGCAGCTTCAGCTCCTCCATGACCGGGAAGCGATGCGCGATATGCGGCCAGACGACGCGCTGGAAATAGCCGTGGTCCACCTCCCAATTGTGTCCGGCGGCGACGCCGAAATCGACGACGCTGCCGGCGTAACCGCGGTCCCAATTGTGGAAGCCGAGGCCGTTGAGGTCCTTCACGAAGGGCAGCCGCTCCATCTCCACGCGGCATTCCCAGAAATGGTCGTGCCGCTGCATCGGCTCCACCGGCAGCATCATGCCGGCCATGGCCGCGATGTCGGCGGACCAGGTGCCGGCCGCGCAGATTACCGCTTTGGGGCGCAGCACCCGGCCGGAGCCCAGCGTGACTTCGCGCACCGCGGTGCCTTCGACCGCCAGCCCCACGACCTTCTCGGCAAGGTATTCCGCGCCCTGCGAGCGCGCCTTGCGGCGGAAGCCCTGCAACGCGCCGTTCGGCTCCAGGCAGCCATCCTCGGGCGCATGCGAGGCGGCGCCGATATCGGAGACATTCATCGCCGGAAAACGGCGCTTCAGGGCATCGGGATCGAGCAGGTCCACCTTCACGCCGAGCGAGGTCTGCAGCGCATGGTTTCGCTCGATGATGCCCACGCCCTCGGGCGGCACGATGAAGAGGTAGCCGTCGCGCTTGAAGCCGATCTCCGGCGCCTCGCCATCCACGGTGCAGTGCTCGGCGAAGTTCTCGTAGAAAGGGATGCTGTAGTTCGACATCTTGATGTTTTCGGGCCGCGAGAACAGCCGTCGCGCGCCGCCCGAGGCACGCGGCGTCGCGGCCTGGCTGTATAGCGGGTCCGGCTCCAGCACGGTGACGTGCCCGGCATTGCCGGCGCGGGTCAGGAAGAAGGCGGCAGCGGAGCCGATCACCCCGCCGCCGATGATCAGGACGTCCGGCTGGGTCACTGGTTCGCCGAAAGATTTGCCGCGCGAATCACCGCCGTCCATTTCGTGAGCTCGGTGGAAACCAGCTCGCCATAGGCCTGCACCGTGCTGCCACGGGCGGTGGCGCCGAGCTGCTCCAGCCGCGCCTTGAGCTCCGGCAAAGCGAGAACCACCTGAAGCTCGGCATTGAGATGCGCGATAATATCCGGCGGCGTTCCGCGCGGCGCGCTCATGCCGGACCAGGAGGTCCCCATCAGGCCGGGCATGCCGGCTTCCGCCGCATTCGGCACGTCGGGCGCGAAGGACATGCGCTCGACGCTGGTGACCGCCAGGGCACGCACCCGGCCGGAGCGGATCTGCTCGGCCGAGTTCGGAAGCTGGTCGAACATCATGTCCACATGCCCCGCGATCACGTCGGCCAGCGCGGGACCGTTGCCGCGGTAGGGGACGTGGACGATATCGGCACCGGTCACGTGCTTGAACAACTCGCCATACAGATGCGTCGAGGTGCCCGCGCCGGCGGAGGCGAAGGTGATGGTGCGCGGCGCCGCCCTGCCCGCGGCCGCCACGTCTTCCAGGCTGCGCCAGGGGCGGTTCGGATTCACCACGACGACCTGCGGGGTCTCCAGCAGCAGCGAGACCGGCATAAGATCGTTGGGAATATCGATGGTCATGTTGCGGTAGAGGGCGGGATTTATGGAGACGATGCTCATGGTGGAGAGCAGCAGCGTGTAGCCGTCCGGGGCGGAGCGAATCACCCGCTCGGTGCCGATATTGCCGCCCGCGCCGGTGATGTTCTCGACCAGGAAGCGCTGGCCCATCCGGTTGCCGAGATGCTCGGCGATCACCCGCGTCATCACGTCGGTTCCGCCGCCGGCCGCGAAGGGCAGGATCACGCGGACCGGCCGTGCGGGATAGGCCTGTGCAATGGCCGAGGCGCTTCTTAGCCCGAGCAGCGGCAGGCCCAGCAGCATCCGTCGGGATGAGTTCAAGCGCATGGGCGGCAACTCCTGGATCGGAAGGGAAGACGGTGCCTCGACACGTTCGAGGACACCATGATTGGATCCAATCGTCAAACTTTACATCCAATCCGGCTTTGGCTAACGCTACGGCAGGCTGTACCGGGCGGCACCAACCCCATCGAGCAAAAAACACCCGGGCATTTGCAGGTTCGCGCCTTTTTCGTGCATCCACCGGGTACGGATGAGCTCCAGCGGAGCAAAAGGGAGGACGGAACAAGCCTTGACCGAAAACCAGCCCGCCTCGCTCGCCATTTCGGCCGCTTTGCGCGCGGACATCCTCGCGGGTGTCATCGAGCCGGGCGCGCGCCTGCGCCAGGACGAGCTCGCCTCGCGCTTCGGCACCAGCCGGATTCCGGTCCGCGAGGCGTTGCGGCAGCTGGAGGCGGAGGCGCTCGTCATCAACGATGTGCATCGCGGCGCGCGGGTCGCACCGCTGACGCTCGACGAGACGCTGGAGCGCATGGAAATCCGCGTGGCGCTGGAATGCGCGGCGCTGAAGCTCGCGGTCCCCGCGATGAGCGAGCTCGATTTCGAGATGCTGGAGACGATCCTCGCCGAATACGACCTTGCCGAGGAGCCGGCGCAGTGGACCGCCTGCAATTGGGCCTTCCACACCGCGCTCTATGCGCCCTGCAACCGGCCGACGCTGCTGGCGCTGATCCAGGCGAACATCACCAATGCCGACCGCTTCCTCCGGCTTCGGCTCTCCCAGACGACGGGCAAGGAGCGGCCGCAGATCGAGCACCGCGAGATCCTCGCGGCCTGCCGGGCCGGCGATGCCGCACGTGCCGCGGCACTGCTCGAAGGCCATATCGCGCGCGCCCGCAAATCGCTGGCGACCGCCATGCGCCTGAGCCGGCCGGCGCGATGATTTCCTACGGCGATCTTCACGCGTTGCTGGCTCGGATCTTCACCGCGCACGGCATGCCGCCCGGCAGTGCCGCCATCCTCGCCGGCGCCGTGGCGCAGGCCGAGCGCGATGCCTGCCTCAGCCACGGACTGTTCCGCATCCCTGGCTACCTCTCCTCGCTGCGCAGCGGCTACGTCGATGGCGCCGCGGTGCCGGTCGTGGAACAGCCGCGTCCCGGCACCATGGCCGTGGACGGTGCGCGCGGCTTCGCGCAGGTCGCGCTGGAGGCAGGGCGCGTCCGGCTGCTGGAGGCGGCGCGGAACCTGGGCATCGCCTGCATCTCCATCCGCAACGCGCATCATTACGCGGCGCTCGCCACCGATATCGAGCCCTTCGCCGACGCCGGGCTCTTCGCGCTGGCGATGGTGAACGGCCGCAGCCGCGTGGCGCCCTTCGGTGCACGGCGGGCGGTGATCGGCACCAACCCCATTGCCTTCGCTTGCCCCAGAGCCAGCGGCGCCCCGCTGCTCTGGGACATGGCGACGAGCGCCATCGCCAATGCCGACGTGCTGATGGCCGCGCGCGACGGCCATGCCATCCCCGCCGGCGTCGCTCTGGACAGGCACGGCGAGCCCACCACCGACCCCGAGGCGATGCAGGACGGCGGCGCGCTGCTGCCCTTCGGCGGGCACAAGGGCGCGGCGATCGCCACCATGGTCGAACTGCTCGCCGCTGCCCTGACCGGCGGGCGCTTCGGCTTCGAGGACGACGCCTTCCGTTATCCGGGCGCGACGACGGCCAATGCGGGGCAGCTCATCATCCTGATCGATCCCGCCGCGACGGGCGGTGCGGGTGCGGCCGAGCGCGTGGAGACCTTGCTGACGCGGCTGACGGATGCCGGCGCGGACCGCATTCCCGGCGACCGCCGGCTGGCCGCGCGCGCGTCCGCTGCGGAGAACGGCATTCCCATCACGCAAGCCCTTCTCGCGCAGCTGCAGGCCTGGACCTATCCTCCAGCCAGCTGACGGAATCTCTTCTAGACTTCGCGCGCGCACCGGCTGACACAGGCTGGGCCAATAGGGTGGGTTCATGGACTTCCTGGAGTTGGATTCCGTCACCAAGGAGTTCCCCAACCGCTCCGGCCCGCCGGCGCGGATCATGGACCGCGTCTCGCTCTCCGTCCGCGAGGGCGAGTTCATGGCGGTGCTGGGGCCCTCGGGCTGCGGCAAATCCACGCTTCTGCAGATGGCCGCCGGCCTGCTTCCCGTGACCTCCGGCGAAGTTCGCATCGCCGGTCGCCGCGTCACGGCGCCGCCGCCCGAAGCGGTCTATGTCTTCCAGCAATACACCCGCTCGCTGCTGCCCTGGCGCACGGTGCGCGACAACGTCGCCTTCGCCGTGGAGCACCGCATCGGCCGCCGCCGCGCGCGCGATGCGGCCGAGACGCAGCTCGGCCAGGTGGGCCTCGCCGGCTTCGGGGACCATTTTCCCTGGCAGCTCTCGGGCGGCATGCAGCAGCGCGTCGCCATCGCGCGGGCGCTCGCCGCCGAGCCCGCCATGCTGCTGATGGACGAACCCTTCAGCGCCGTGGACGCGCTGACCCGCCTCGATCTCCAGGCGCTGATCCTCGACATCTGGACCCAGCGCAAACTGACCGTGATGCTCGTCACCCATGACGTGGACGAGGCGATCTACCTCGCCGACCGCATCGCCATGCTGACCCAGCATCCCACCGGCGTTTCCCGGATGGTCGAGGTCGGCCTGCCCCGGCCACGCGACCCGATCACCACCCGCGAGGCGCCGCGCTTCCTGGAGCTGCGGCATGATTTGCTGGACACGCTGCTGGCCCGCCATGTCTAGGCGCCTCGTCGCCGCGCTGCCGGGGCTGGTGGTGCTGGCGCTGATCCTCGCCGGGCTGGAGGTTGCGGTGAATGCCGGATGGATTCGCCGCGCGCTGATGCCGCCGCCCTCGGCCATCGGCCTTGTGCTGTGGGACCTGCTGGAATCCGGCGAGTTCGCCGCGCCCCTGCTCGCCACCATGAAGCTGGTGTTTTCCGGCTTCGTCATCGGCAGCGCGATCGGCATCGCCGGCGGCGTTGCCATGGGCTGGTTTCCGGCTGCCTATCGCCTGCTGGAACCACTGGTCGAGCTGGTACGCCCGATTCCCAAAGCCGCGCTGGTGCCGCCGCTGATGCTGTTCCTCGGCATCGGCGAGACGATGAAGATCACCTCCGTCTCGCTGGCCGTGCTCTTCCCGGTGCTGGTGAACACGCTGCAGGGCGTGCGCGGCGTGGACCGGATGATGCTGGATGCCGCGCGCACCCATGGCTGGGGCACGCGGCATACGCTGTGGCACCTGGTGCTGCCCGCCGCCCTGCCCTTCATCCTCGCGGGCATGCGGATCAGCCTGGGCCTCGCGCTGGTGCTGGCCGTGCTGGCGGAGATGCTGTCGGGCCAGGGCGGGCTGGGCTTCCTGATCCTCGACATGCAGCGCAGCTTTCTCATCCGGCAGATGTATGCCTGGCTGGTGATCCTCGCGGTGCTGGGCCTCGCGTTGAATACGCTGTTCCTTCTTGCCGAACGCCGGGCGCTACACTGGCAACCGGCCAACCGTCCTTAGAAACGGAGAAACGTTCATGGACCTCGCAACCCGCCGCGCCGCCCTCTCGCTTGCTGCCCTGCCCCTCGCCGCGCCGCCGCTGCTGGCCCAGGCGCCGACCCGGCTGCGCGTCAGCGTCATTCCCGTGCTGGACGTGGCGCCGCTGCATGCCGCTATCCGCGAAGGCTACTTCACCGCCGAGGGCATCGAGATCGACACCTCCACCACGGCCGGCGGCGCCACCGGCCTGCCGGGCTTGGTCGCCGGACAGTTCCGCGTGGTGTTTTCCAACACGGTCTCGATCCTGCTCGGCATTCGCGAAGGGCTGGATTTCCGCTTCATTGCCGGGGCCGCCGCCGGCACGGCCAACCCGCCGGACATCTTCGCCATCCTCACCCGAAAGGGCTCGGGCATCGTCTCGGGCAAGGAGCTGGAGGGCAAGCGCATCGCGTCGAACACCCGCAACAACATCGTCTGGCTGCGCGGCATGGCCTGGGTCGAGAAGACCGGGGGCGACTGGCGCCGCGTCACCACCGTGGAAGTCCCCTTCCCGCAAATGGCCGATGCCCTGGCCGGCGGCCAGATCGACGCCGGCATCTTCAGCGAGCCCTTCGCATCCGGCGCGCTGGCCACCCATGGCGACAGGCTGGAGCGCATCGGCTGGCCGATCCATGAGACGGCGCCGGGCTCTACCGTCGCGCAATATGTCGCGATGAAGGAGGACCTGGATCGCAATGGCGAGGTCTTCGACCGCTTCGCCCGCGCGCTGTTCCGAGGCGTGGACTGGGTGGATGCCAATCGCGGCACGCCGGCCCTGCTGGAGCTCATCGCCGGGTTCAGCCGCGTGCCGGTCGAGCGGCTGCGCCAGGTGGCACTGCCAACCTATCCGAAAAGCGTCAGCGTCGCGGAGGTGGCCGAGGTGGTCACGACCATGTCGCGCTACGGCATGGGCGGGCGCTACCCCGCGCCGGCCTCGCTCATCCACCGCACCGCGGCGGTTTGATGCGGGCGGCGTCACGCCCTTCCTCCGGCTTCCTGCTGATCCTGGGCCTGCTGCTGCTGTGGGAGATCTCGGCCCGTTCCGGCTGGGTGGATAGCCCGAACTGGCCGCCGCTCAGCACCGTGCTGGCAGCGCTCGGCCATGACACATGGAGCGGCGAGCTGCCCGTGCTGATCGGCGGCACGCTGTGGCGCATGGCCGCCGGGCTGGCCTTCGGCGGCGTGGCGGGCGTGGCGACGGGCCTGCTCTTCGCCACGCTGCCCATCGCGTCGCGGCTGCTGGGGCCGACGGTCGAGCTGATCCGGCCCATTCCCATCCCGGCGGTGATCCCGCCGCTGGTGCTCTTCCTTGGCCTGGACAACACGATGAAGGTTACCGTCGTGGCGTTGACCGTCTTCTTCCCCGTGCTGACCAACACCGTGCAGGGCGTGCGCGCGGTGGAGGCCGATGCGCTCGCCATGGGCCGCACCTTCGGCATCGGGGCGTTGCGGCGGGCCTGGAATATCGTGCTGCCCGCCAGCCTGCCCTACATCCTCGCCGGCTTCCGTGTGGCGCTGGCGCTGGCGTTAGTTGTGACGGTGGTGGCCGAGATGATCGCGGGCGAGCAGGGCGTGGGTCACTACCTCGTGATGATGCAGTTCGCCGGCCGCGCACCCGAGATGTACGCGACGGTGCTGGTGCTGGCCGTACTCGGCTACGCGCTCAACCGCGGCTTCCTGGCGATGGAGCGGCGGACCATCCATTGGTACTTCGCACTCGGACGGCAGAGCGATTAGCGCGAAGGTGCCGCCCGCCGCGCGAGATCGACGCCCGCGACATAGACGAGGGCGCCGACCAGGCCGAGATGCTCGAAGAAGCCGTTGGCCGTCATGAAGCGCTCATGGCCCGGCGGCATCTCCCAGAAGCGGTTGGCGACGAAGGTCGCGACCAAGGTGAAAGCGGCAAGCCAGAGCGCTCCGAACCAGCGCGCCTTGCCCGAAAGGATCAGCGCGGAGGCAAGCAGTTCCGTCACGATCGTCGCCGCGGCGATCGCGGCTGGCCAGGGCAGGCCGAAATGCATCGCCTCGCCCAGCGCACCCTGCCAGTCGAGCAGCTTGTTCAGCCCTCCCTGGATATAGGCGGAGCACAGCGCCAGCAGCGCGAGGAACCGGATCACAGGAGATGTTAGCAGGGCTTGCAGCGAGGCGAGCATGGTTGTCTCCGGATGCGTGAACTCCACCCCTAGCCGAGGGTCATCACTGTCGCCAGCGTTGCCCAAACTATCCGCAGGCAGCGGTTCAGAGAATGCTGGCGGTCCGGGATGCCGGTTGCCCGAGAACAGGTCCGCCCGATCCGGGCTTGCGGTGCGGGCCGTGGGGCGGCTAGGCCATGAGCATGCGTTTAGCCATCATTCTCGCGGCGGGTCAGGGGACCCGCATGAAATCGGCGATGCCTAAGGTGATGCATCGCATCGCCGGGCGTCCCATGATCAATCACCTGATTGCCGCCTGCGAACCCGTCTTCGACCGCGTGATCGTGGTCGCCGGCCCCGGCATGCCGGAGCTGGAGAAGGCCGTCGCGCCGCACGCGACCGTCATCCAGGCCGATCGGCTGGGCACCGGCCACGCGGCGCGGATGGCGGCGCCGCTGCTCGAAGGGTTCACCGGCGATGTGGCGGTGCTCTACGGCGACAACCCGCTGATCTCCACAGCCACGCTTGAGCGCCTCGTGGCTGCACGCGCCGGGGCCGACCTTGCCTTGCTCGCCATGCGCCCCGCCGACCCGGCGAAATATGGCCGCGTGGTGCAGGATGCCAGCGGCGCGGTCGAGCGCATCGTCGAATGGGCGGATGCGACGCCCGAGGAGCGGACAATTGGACTGTGCAACGCCGGCGTGGTCTGCGCGGCATGGCCGGCCCTGTCACGCTGGCTCGCCGGGCTGACTAACGGCAATCGGCAGGGCGAATTCTACCTCACCGACGTGGTCGCCGCCGCTAGCGCCGAGGGACTCCGCAACCTCGCCGTGGAGGCTCCGGAAGCCGAGCTACGTGGCATCAACAGCCGCGTGGAGCTCGCCGCCGCCGAGGCCGAAATCCAGGCGCGGCTGCGCGAGGCCGCCATGCTGGGCGGCGCCACGCTGGTGATGCCCGAGTCGGTGTGCCTCAGCTGGGATACGCGGCTGGGCCAGGATGTGGTGGTGGAGCCGCATGTGGTCTTCGCCCCCGGCGTCACGGTGGAGGCGGGCGTCGCGATCCGCGCCTTCAGCCATCTCGAGCAATGCGTCGTACGCAGCGGCGCGATCATCGGCCCCTATGCGCGGCTGCGGCCGGGAACCGAGGTTGGCGTGGGGGCGCATGTCGGCAATTTCGTGGAGCTGAAGGCGGCCAGCCTGGGCGCAGGCGCCAAGGCGAACCATCTGAGCTATCTCGGTGACGTCACCATCGGCGCGGGCGCCAATATCGGCGCGGGGACCATCACCTGCAACTACGACGGGGTGAACAAGCATCGCACCGAAATCGGCGCCGGAGCCTTCATCGGCAGCGATACGGCGCTGGTGGCGCCGGTGCGCGTGGGCGCGCGCGCGATCACGGCGGCAGGGTCGGTGGTGACGGAGGATGTGCCGGACGACGCGCTGGCGATCGCGCGGGGGCGG